>JAAXUL010000605.1 GCA_013336035.1 Chloroflexales bacterium | reverse complement strand
CAGTTTGCGGCCCAGAAGCTGGCCGCCGACCTGGACGCGCACGAGGCGCCGGCGCTCTGCTTCAGCCGCTTCTGCCTGCACCGGCGCGAGCAGGCCGGCGCGGCCCTCCAGGGCAGCCACCAGGGCCAGGCCCTCGCCGAGCTCGAGGTCGAGTACGACAACTTGTGGAAGGCCTGGGCCTGGGCGATCGGCGCGGGGCGCCTGGCCGACCTCGACGGCGCGCTCGACGGCCTCTACTACCTGCACGAGCTGCGCGGCTGGTACAGCGAGGGCATCCAGGCCATCGAGATGCTGCTCAAAGCCCTGGCGGACCTCCCGCACGAGCAGGGGTCGGCGGTGCTGACGGCGCGGGCGCGGGCGCGCCTCGGGGCGCTGCACATCTGGGTCGGGCAGTTCGCCGCCGCCGAGGCCGAGCTGGCCGCCGCCCTGCCCGTGCTCCGGGCCCACGCGGCCGACCTCGATGTCGCCTTCACGCTCACCGCTATGGGCCTGGTCGCCAGCGAGCGCGACGAGTCCGAGCGCGCCCGCTGCCGCCTCGACGAGGGCCTGGCCGCCTACAAAGCCCTCGACCACCAGCCCGGCGTGGCCTGGGCGATCGACGCCCTCGGCGACCTCGCGGGCAGCCTCGGCGAGTATGAGCGGGCGCGCGAGCTGCTCGACGAGAGCAGCGCGATCTTCAGCGCCCTGGGCGACAAGGTGAGCGCCGCGTGGAGCCTGAGCAGTCTGGGGCGCGTGCTCAGCCTGATGGGCGAGCACGCCTCGGCGCGCCAGCTGCTCGAGGAGAGCCTGGCCATCTTCCAGAGCCTGGGCGACCAGCACGGCGCCGCCAGCTCGCACGCCAACCTGGGCGAGATCGCCTATGGCGTGCGCGACCTGCCCACCGCCCGGGGCCACTGGCTGGCCGCGCTGCGCCTGGCCCGCGAGGTCGGCGCATTGCCGCTCGTCCTCGACGCCCTGGTCGGCATGGCCCTGATCTTCGCCGAGACGGGCGCCCCCGAGCGGGCCCGCGAGCTAGCCACGCTGGCCCTGGCCCACCCGGCCTCGTGGCAGGAGACGATCGTCGCGGCCCGCTCGGTGATGCTCGCCACAGAGGCCGCCCTCGGCGCGCAGGCGGCCGAGCAGGCCTCGCGCCGCGGGCGCACCACCCCCTGGGAGGCGGCCGCAGGGCGGCTGCTCGCCGAGAGTGACGGGTAGCGGGCGCGGACACACACCAGGCGCCGGATGTGTCCCTGGAAGGCCGAAAAAAAATATGGCGAAAAAGAACGAAACGTTGTAGTATCTATGGAGCGTGCGGCGCGAGACCAGCGGCCGGGCGTGGGCCCGGTGCTAGAGGAGTAGGTACGGCCATGAGCAACACCGACGATTTCCGCGGCCTGACCTTCATGAACAAGATCGGCCACCTCTACTACCTCTCGCTCGAAGAGGTGATGGGCGCCAATGGTGTGAAAGCAGTGTTACGACTGGCCAATCTCCCCGAGTACATCGAGGCCTACCCCCCCGGCGACTTCAAGCGGGCATACCCCTTCGAGGCCCAGTCCGCCACATCTCAGGCCCTGCACACTATGTACGGACCCCGTGGCGCCCGCGGCCTCGAGATGCGGGCCGGCCGGGTGGCCTTCAACCTGGGCCTGCGCGAGTTCGGGCCGCTGCTGAGCGTCTCGGACCTGGCGATGAAGCTCATGCCCCCGGCGATGAAGCTGAAGATCATTCTCAACGCGGTGACCCAGGTCTTCGACCGCTTCACCGACCTCAAGCCCCACATTAAGGAAGAGAAGACACAGTTCATCTACCACATCACCCAGTGCTCGAACTGTATTGCCCGTGAGCCGGCCCCCAACTTCTACCTGGCCCGCGGCATCCTCGAGGAGTCGACCGCCTGGGCCAGCGGCGGTAAGCGCTTCCTTGTCGAGCAGACCTGCTGTATGGGCCAAGGCGCCGAGACCTGCGCCTTCAACATCGGCAAGGAGCCGCTCAGCTAGCCCGCCCCACTGCACCCCTAGGGGGGCCAGGCGCAGCGGAGCGCCCGGCCCTTTTTGATTCCTCGCCGGGCCCCAGCACCAGGAGCTGAAGGGTAGCCGGGGCGCGGCATCGCCCCGCTCTGCCTCAGCTCTGGTATGATGAGAAGGGCTTTGCCACAAGGAGAAGTATGGACCAGCACGCAAACCTGCTGAGCGACTACGGGGCCATCCAGGATCTGCTGCGCCGCACCCGGCGCGTCGCCGTCCTCGGCATGCGCCCGGAGAGCAAGGCCAACAAGCCCGCCCACTACGTGCCCGCCGCGCTGATCGAGATGGGCCTTGAGATCATCCCCGTGCCGGTCGTCGACCGCGATGTGGCCACCATCCTCGGGCGCCCGGTCTATCACAGCCTGGCCGCGGTGCCCGGCCCGATCGACCTGGTCAATGTCTTCCGCCGCCCCGAGGATCTGCCGGCCCACCTCGACGATATGCTGGCCGCGCGGCCCTACGCGGTCTGGTTCCAGTCAGGCATCAGGCACAGCGCCGTCGCCGCCGAGCTGGCGCGGGCCGGGATCAAGGTCGTGCAGAGCCGCTGCCTCATGGTCGACTACCGGCACTTCCTCGCCGAGCGGGGGTGAGGCACCACAAGACCTCACCCCCGCCTCGCCGCCCCCAGCCCCCCTCCGCAGCCGAGAGGGATCCGGAGGGTGAGGTTCTACCCCACGAGCGCCAGCATGGCCCCGGTCGAGGAGGCCACAATCGCCACGGCGATCAGCCCGGCGGGGGCGTCGAGGGGGTGGGCCGAGGCCGGACGGCGCGCGGCCAGGGCCAGGCCCGCGAGGGTCAGGGGCAGGGCCGCCGGGCCCGCCACAATGGCCAGGGTCAGCACGGCCAGGGCGGCCACCAGGCTGCGCGCGCGGGCGCGGGCGGCGTGCTCGGCGTGCTGGAACGAAGGGTCGAGCAGCACGATCAGGGCGATCGGCGCGGCCAGGGCGGCCACGATATAGCCGCTCAGGTAGATCGCCGGCCAGGCCAGCCCCGAGGCCGCGGGCGACCAGACCTGCCCCGCCGGCAGGGCCAGGCTCAGCGCGGCGGCGATAGTGATCAGGTGCATTGCCTGATCCATCAGGAAGGGCACGAAGGGCGGGCGGAAGAGCCGGTCGGCGTGGCGCACCTTCCAGCGGTCAACGCCCAGGTGTACCGCGCTGATGCCGAGCATGGCGGGCCAGAGGCCCCGGGCCGCCGGCTCGACCACGGCCAGGGCGAGCATACAGGCCAGCACGACCCCAACGTGGAGCCACAGGCCGTCCCAGCTCCGCTTGCGGCGCACCAGCCACAGCGGCTGCAGGGCGAAGTCGGCGACCAGGTGGGCGAGCAGAAAGAGGAAGAACACTGAGGGCCTCCCTTCGAAGCGTATGGGGCGCCGGGCCTATCGGCGGCGACAGGCGTGCGGTGAGCGGGCCGGGCTCGGTGCGCTACAATTGCGTGAGCCGTCAGGCGAGATCGAGGCTGGCCTCGAGCCGGGGCAGGTTGAGGACGCTGATGCGGGCGCGCTCGATCTGGATAAGGCCCTGGTCGCGCAGGCCGCTGAGCACCCGGTTGACCGTCTCGCGGGTAGTGCCTGCCAGGCTGGCCAGGTCGTCCTGGGTCAGGTGCAGGTCGATGCGGGTGGCGCCGCCCAGCTCGCCGACCCCGTGCTCGTCGGCCAGATCGAGCAGCGTGCGCACCACGCGCTGGGGCGCCGAGTGGCTGGCCAGGTACTCGATGTAGGTGTTGGTGCGCCGCAGACGGACCGAGAGCTCCTCGAGGACCAGGACCGCGATATCGGGCATGGTGCGGATCGCCTCGCGGAAGGCGAAGCGGTGCAGGGTGAGCGTCGTCGTCGAGCGCATGGCCTCGGCGCTCGCCGAGCGCGGCTGCCCATCGAGCAGGGCCAGCTCGCCGAAGAAGTCGCCATCGCGGAAGATCTTGACCGACAGCTCCTGGCCGATCTGGCTGACGGTGTAGATGCGCACCTGGCCGCGGACGATCAGGTAGAGCACATCGCCGTCGCTGCCCTGGTGGAAGATCGTCTCGCCACGGGTAAAGGTGCGGGTGCCAAATCTGGCGCCGATCAGGCGCAGCTGGTCGTCGGTGAGACGTGAGAAGATCGGCACGTTGCGCAGCAGCTCCAGCTTCTCCATGGCGGCATCCTCCGGACGGGCGGGCTGTTTGTTACGACGGTCAGGCCGCGGAGGGGTGGCCGTCCCGCCTCCGCCTGGGTGCTGGTGAGCTTGCCCACACGCCCTTTCTGATACTAGGATTATAGCTCGCAGGCGGGCGCGGGACTATGATCGCAATCACGCTGGGCGCGCAATATGGTTAAGGGATTATGACGCGGCGTAATGGCCTTTTCTAGCGCGATGTAGCGGCGCGCGGCTACACTGGGGTACGCGTGTCCGCATGCATGTAAGGAGGTCTCGATGAGCGGTCAAACGCTGCGCCGAACGGCGCCGCCCGCCCCCCTGACGCAGCCCGACCACGAGCGCCGGCTGCGCCTGACCCTGGGGCTCGTCGGGGCGATCTGGCTTCTGGGTCTGGTGGGGCACTTCACGCCCCTGACCGAGTGGCCCGCCCTCTTCCTGTATGTGATCGGCGCCATCTTCATGACTTTGCGCTACTGCGCGCGCGCAGACGCGTGGCGAAAGGTGGGAATCACGCGGCACAACCTGGGCCCTGCCATCCTCTGGGGCGGGGTCCTGGGCGTCGCCCTGATGCTGATGGACTGGGGCAACACCTACATGTACTACCGGGCGGGGAACGCGCCCATGGCCGAGATGGAGACCATCCTGGTGAAGATGGGCTTTATCTATCTCTTTCCGGTGCTGGTACTGGCCGAGGAGTTTCTCTGGCGCGGTATGCTGCTCTCGGCTCTGCGCGACCGGGGGATGAACATCCACCTCGCGGTGGTGATCACGACCCTGGCCTACGCCGTGAACCACTACGCTGTGGCTCCGGTGGGCTTCACCGAGCGCGGCCTGATGGCGATCATGGCCCTGCCGATCGGTATCCTGGGCGGCTACCTGACCCTGCGGCTGCGCAACCTGTGGGTGGCGGTGATCATCCACCTGTGCACGTTTATCTCGATGGTGGTCGATATCTACGTGCTGCCCGGGCTGGCCCGCTAGCAGATCGCCCCCGCCTCGCTGCGCTTGGCGCCCCATCTCCGCTGCGGAGATGGGGCTGGGGGGTGAGGTTAGCGCGGCTTCGGCCGATTAGTGCGCGCGGCGGGCCGGGCGGGCTGCGCCGGGCGGGCAGGGGCCGCGGGGGGCGGGGCGGGGCGCGCGCGCTCGGCATAGAAGCTGTAGCCGCCCTCGTAGACGCGCAGCTCGCCAT
>JAAXUL010000604.1 GCA_013336035.1 Chloroflexales bacterium | reverse complement strand
CCTCGGTGTTCAACACCCTGGGCTACAGCGGCACGAGCATGCGCGATCTGACGCGGGCTACCGGGCTGGAGAAGGGCGGGATCTATAACCACTTTCCGAGCAAAGAGGCGCTGGCCCTGGCCGCCTACGACTACTCCGTGGGCGTGGTGGGGGCGCGCTTCAGCGCGGCCCTGGCCGTCCGCGAGGGCGCGGTCGAGCGCCTCGAGGCCATCGTGGGCGTCTTCGCCGCCTACCTCGAGCGGCCGCCGATCCCCGGGGGCTGCCCGATCCTCAACACCGCCGTCGAGGCCGACGATACCGAGCCGGCCCTGCGAGCCAGAGCCCAAACCGCGATGACCGGCCTGCAGAAGCTGATCGGCATCACGGTCAAGGCCGGGGTCGCCCGGGGCGAGCTGCGCCCCGAGGCCGATCCGCGCGCCGTGGCGGCGGTGCTGATAGCGACCCTGGAGGGCGCGATTATGCTCGGGCGCCTGTACGATGACCCCGCGCCGATGCGCGCCGCCGTCGCGCACCTGAGCTGGTATATCAGCCAGCTAGCGGCCAGTGCATAGCCGCAGCCCTATCTACAACCATAGGAAGACGAACGGGAGTTAGCGATGACCTATGCTGAGAACCAGCCTCGGAGCCGGTCGGTCACCTGGGATGACCCGACCCCGTCGGCGAAGGCCGCGCGTGTGACTGCCGGCGTCGCATTTCTGGAAGCCATCGCGCGCGGCGAGCTGCCGGCCCCCCCGGTCGCGCTGCTCCTCGGCATGGCCATCGAAGAGATCGCCGAGGGCCGGGTGGTCTTCACGCTCGACCCGGCCGAGTACCACTACAACCCGCTCGGCAGTGTCCACGGCGGCGTGATCAGCACGCTCTGCGACTCGGCGATGGGGTGCGCCGTGCAGAGCACCCTGGCCGCCGGCTCGGGCTACACGACGGTTGAGCTGAAGGTTAATTTCCTGCGCGCGCTGACCGTGGGCAGCGGGCCTGTGCGCTGCGAGGGGCGGGTGATCCACGTCGGTGGGCGGATCGCCACCGCCGAGGCTCGCGTCATCGATGGCGCGGGACGGCTGTACGCCCACGCGACTACGACCTGCATGGTCTTCCGACCAGGGCCAGAGGTGGGGCGATGACCGCTTCCGCCCTCGCGGCCACGCTCTTTCGCTCGCGGCGCGGGCGCCCAGTCCAGATCCGGCGGGCCGACCCCGAGGACGCGGAGGCCCTGGCCAGGATGCTCGGCGGCCTCTCGGTCGAGACGGTGACCAGGCGTTATCTGATGCCGTGCACGATGCCGGCGGAGCGGGCGCGCCGCGAGGCCGAGCGCCTGGCGCGCCACGACGATGGCCAGATCGTGCTGGTCGCCCAGGCCGATGGCGCCGCGGCGCTGATCGTGGCGGTGGCCGAGCTTGTGCGTGACCGGGGCGAGCAGGGCGTGGCCGAGAGCGCGATCGTGGTGGCCGACGCCTACCAGGGCGAGGGCATCGGCCGTCAGGTGGCCGCGTGTCTGGCCTCCGAGGCCGTGGGCGCGGCGATCCGCCGGGTGCGCGCCACGCTCTTCGCCACAAATACGCCGGTGCGCCGGCTGATCAGATCCCTCGGCAGGCCCTACACGACGCGCCACTGGCGCGGCGAGATCCAGGTAGAGTTCAGCGCCTAGAGCGTCGGTAAAGTATTCCTTTTCTGGTGCGCGCGGCCTGCTACGCCTGGCGCGCTGCCTCGCTTTAGGCGAGAGCGGCCGGGGCATCAGCGGCCTTGCGCGGGGGTTCGAATTCGGTTAGAATCTCGTCTATCTCGCAACAGCGTTCTCCCAATGTCGTGACCACGCACCACATCAGGGCCCCTGTCCCTAGAGGAGGGTATGTGTCGATCGAGACCGACCTCGTCCAAGCTGACCACGCTCATGTCTTGCACCCCCTCCACCACCCCAGCGCTCATCAGGAGCCAAAGGTCTGGGTCGCGGGCCGCGGGGCGATTGTCATCGACAGCACCGGCAAGGAGTATATTGACGGGCTCAGCGGCCTCTGGAACGTCGCCGTCGGCCACGGCCGCGAGGAGCTGGCCCAGGCCGCCTACGACCAGATGCGCAAGCTGGCCTACTACTCGGCCTACGTGGGCAGCACCAACGAGCCCGCGGTCAGGCTGGCCAGTAAGCTGGCCGAGATCATCTACCCCTCGATCAATACCTTCTTCTTCACCAGCGGTGGCGCCGAGAGCAGCGAGAGCAGCTTCAAGACCGCGCGCTTCTACTGGAAGGCCGTCGGCAAGCCCGAGAAGGTGAAGTTTATCTCGCGTATGAAGGGCTACCACGGCGTGACCATGGCCGCTATGAGCGCCACTGGCCTGCCCGCCTACTGGCCCATGTTCGAGCCCCGCGTGCCCGGCTTTAGCCATATCGAGTCGCCCTACCCCTACCGCTTCGTTAACAAGACCCCCGGGGTGAGCGATGGCGTGGCCGCCGCCAACCTGCTCGAGGAGGCGATCCTGCGCGAGGGCCCCGAGACGGTGGCCGGCTTCATCGCCGAGCCCGTCCAGGGCGCTGGCGGGGTCATCCCACCCCAGGACGACTACTTCCCCCGCATCCGCGAGATCTGTGACAAGTACGAGGTGCTGCTGATCTCCGACGAGGTGATCACGGGCTTCGGCCGCACCGGGCGCTGGTTCGGCCTCGAGCACTATGGGATCGAGCCCGATATCGCCCAGTTCGCCAAGGCGATCACCTCGGGCTATGTGCCCCTCGGTGGGATTGGGGTCAGCGACAGGATCCGCGATGTGATCGAAACAGTGCCTGGCGAGAAGCGCTGGATGCACGCCTTCACCTACTCGGGCCACCCGACCTCGTGCGCCGTCGCCCTGGCCAATATCGCGATCATCGAGCGCGAGGGCCTGGTCCAGCGCGCCGCCGAGATGGGCGCCTATATGCAGAGCGCCCTTCAGGAGCTCGAGGAGATGCCGGCGGTCGGCAATGTGCGCGGCCTGGGCATGATGGCCGCCGTCGAGCTCGTCGCTGATAAGGCGACCAAGGAGCCCTGCCCGGCCTCGGCCAATGTGGGCGGGCGCCTGCTGAAGGAGATGACCAGTCGCGGCCTCTACACCCGGGTGCTCGGCGATACGATCTGCCTCGCCCCGCCCCTCATCACGCCTGCCGAGACTATTGACCGCCTCGTCCAGATCATCGGTGAGTCGATCGCCGCGGTGAGCTAAGGGGCAGCTCTGTGAGCTGAATGCGGCCCCCTTATGTGGCGCAACTGAAAGGAACAGGGCGATGGCCTCACTCTCGCGCGAGAGCGCAACCACCATCAACACGCGGAAGATTGTCGTGGCGGGCGTGCTGGGCGCGATCGCCATCGTGCTCGGCGTCACCCAGTGGGGCTTCATCCCGGTGCCCAATGTCAGCGGGCGGGCCACGATCATGCACGTGCCCGTCGTCATCGGCGCCGTGCTCGAGGGGCCTATCGTCGGTATGCTCACCGGCCTGATCTTCGGCGTGTTCAGCATGCTCCAGGACACCACCGGCCTCTTCGCCAACCCCCTGATCGCGGTGGTGCCCCGCGTGCTGATCGGCCTCACCTCGTGGCTGGCCTACCGCAGCCTGGAGAAGGTCAACATCGACCTGGCCGCCGCCGTGGCCGGGGTGGTCGGCACGCTCACCAACACCATCCTGGTCGTGGGCGGCCTGGTGGCCTTCGGCATGATCCCCGCCGCCGCCGTGCCCACGATCATCCCGCAGGCCATCGCCGAGGTGGTCCTCGCCGCGGTCCTCACCCCCCTGGTCGTCCGCGGCGTCAACCTGGTGCGCTCGGGCCGCACCTCGGCCAGCGATACCACGCCCCGCGATAAATCCTCGTTTTAGGGGCCCGTCCAACCTGGTTTGACGGGTAGAAGGGCTTTTTTCGGGGAGGGCCAGGCCCTCCCCAGGCCCCTCCCGGCCAACGGCTCACGGGAGGGCCGACCCACTCCCTTGAATCCACTTCACCCATGCTTGATGTTAGAGCGCTCTCTTTCGCCTACAACGCTGGGCGCCCCGACGCGATCATCGCCCTGCGCGACGTGACCCTGCGCATCGCGCAGGGCGAGATGGTCGCGATTATTGGCCACAACGGCAGCGGTAAGAGCACGCTGGCCAGGCTGCTCTCGGCCAGCCTGACCCCGACGGGCGGCTCGTTTAGCGTCGATGGCGTCGAGGCCAGCGAAGCGAATGTCTGGGAGATCCGCCGCCGCGTCGGCCTGGTCTTCCAGCGCCCCGACGACCAGCTGATCGCCAACACGGTGATCGACGATGTCGCCTTCGGCCCCGAGAACCTGGGCCTGCCCCGCGACGAGATCGAGCGCCGCGTCCGCGAGAGCCTGGCCGCCCTTGGCCTCGGCGGCCGCGTCAACGCGCAGATCAGCGAGCTCTCGGGCGGCGAGAAGCAGCGCGTGGCGATCGCCGGCGTCCTGGCGATGCGCCCCAGCTACATCATCCTCGACGAGCCCACCACCATGATCGCCCCCGCTATGGCCCGCCAGGTGATGCGCCTCGCCCACGATCTGCGCGAGCGCTCGGGCGTGGCGGTGATCCACATCACCCACTTTATGCACGAGGTGGTGGGCTTCGACCGCGTGGTGGTGATGGACGGCGGGCGCGTGCTGATGGAGGGCGACCCGCACACGATCTTCGCCCGCGCCGGCGAGCTGCGGGCCGTCGGCCTGACCGTCCCCCAGGTTACCAGGCTGGGCCGCCGCCTGCGCGCCCGCGGCCTCAGCCTGCCCCCGGCCGTGCTCACCGCAGCCGAGCTGGCCGAGGCCCTCGCCCCGCTCGGGCGACGGGCGCCAGAGGACGAAGGGCGAAGGGCGAAGGACGAGGGGCCGGGGCCGGACAGCCGGTCTCTGCCTGCCGAGCCCACAGGCGCCACGCCGCGGCCTCTGGCGCTGGCCCATGACCCTCCGTCGAATGGCGCGCCCCCCCTGCTCGAGGCGACCGACCTCACCTTCACCTACATGGCCGGCACGCCCCTGGCCGAGAACGCGCTGCGGGGGGTGAGCTGCCAGGTGCTGCCGGGCGAGACGCTGGCGATCCTCGGCGGCACCCAGGCCGGCAAGAGCACCCTGATCGAGTTCTTCGCCGGCCTGCGCACGCCCGGGCCCAGCCAGCTGCGCTTCGAGGGGCGCGATGTGGCCGAGCGCGGCTTCGATATCGGCCGGCTGCGCGAGGCCGCCGGGATCGTGTTCCAGCAGCCCGAGGCCCAGCTGTTCGAGGAGACCGTCGGCAAAGATGTGTCGTTTGTGCCGCGGCGCCGCGGCGTGCCCCCGGCCGAGTCGCGGGCGATCGTCGAGCGCGTGCTCACCGAGGTCGGCCTCGACTACGAGACCTACCGG
>JAAXUL010001439.1 GCA_013336035.1 Chloroflexales bacterium | reverse complement strand
CATCTTCGGCCACGGCAATGTGGCGGGCATCGGCCAGGCGCTCCAGCAGACCCCCGGCTTTCGCTACTATCAGTCACGCCACGAGCAGGCCATGGTCCACGCGGCCGCCGCCTACGCCAAGGTCAAAAACCGCCTGCAGACCTTCGCCTGCACCAGCTCGATCGGCCCCGGCGCGCTCAATATGGTCACCGCCGCCGCCGCCGCCACGGTGAACCGCATCCCGGTCCTCCTGCTGCCCGGCGACATCTTCGCCACCCGCACCGTGGCCCCCGTGCTCCAGCAGGTCGAGTGGTCGCACAGCCAGGATATCTCGGCCAACGACTGCTTCAAGCCGGTGAGCCGCTACTGGGACCGCATCAGCCGGCCCGAGCAGCTGCTGACCGCCCTGCCCGAGGCGTTGCGCGTGCTGACTAGCCCGGCCGAGACGGGCGCGGTGACCCTTGGCCTGCCCCAGGATGTGCAGGCTGAGGCGTTCGACTACCCGGCGGCCTTCTTCCGCAGGCGTGTCTGGCGCATCCCGCGCGCGCGCGCGGACCGCGCCGGGGTCGCGCTGGCGGCGCGCTGGATCCGCGCGAGCCAGCGGCCCCTGATCGTCGCCGGGGGCGGGGTGATCTACGCCGAGGCGACCGAGACCCTGCGTCGCTTTGCGGAGCGGACGGGCATTCCGGTGGGCGAGACCATGGCCGGCAAAGGCAGCCTGCGCTACGACCACCCGCTCTGCCTGGGTGCGATCGGCGCCACCGGCACCCTGGCCGCCAACGCCCTTGCCCGCCAGGCCGACCTGGTGATCGGCATCGGCACGCGCTACAGCGACTTCACCACTGCCTCGAAGACCGCGTTCCAGCACCCCGAGGTACGCTTTATCAACCTGAACGTGACCGAGTTCGACGCGGCCAAGCACCATGCGCTCGGGCTGGTCGGCGACGCCCAGGTGACCCTGGAGGAGCTGGGCGAGCTGCTGGGAGGCTTCCAGGTCGAGGCGAGCTACCGGGCCGGCGCCGAGCGCCTCCACGACGAGTGGGACGCCGAGGTCGCGCGGATCTACGCCATCCGCCACGCGCCGCTGCCCAGTCAGGGCGAGCTGATCGGGGCGGTGAACGAGCTGAGCGACCCCGAGGCGATCATGGTCTGCGCGGCGGGCAGCCTGCCCGGCGACCTGCACAAAGTCTGGCGGGCGCGCAGCCCGAAGAACTACCACCTGGAGTATGGCTTCAGCTGCATGGGCTACGAGATCGCGGGCGGGCTGGGGGCCAAGATGGCCGCGCCCGAGCGCGAGGTGATCGTGATGCTCGGCGACGGCTCCTACCTGATGATGAGCAGCGAGATCGTCACCTCGATCCAGGAGGGCTACAAGCTGATTATCGTGCTGCTCGACAATGATGGCTACAAGAGCATCGGCGCGCTCAGTCGCTCGCTCGGCTCGGACGGCTTCGGCACGCGCTATGTCTACCCGCAGGGCGGCGTGCTGCCGAGCGATTCGGCCGGCGCCGGCGCCCAGACCCTGCCGGTGGATCTGGCGGCGCACGCGCGCAGCCTGGGCGCCAACGTGATCGTGTGCGCGAGCCGGGAGGAGTTCAGCGTGGCCCTGGGCCAGGCCAAAGCCGCCGACCGCACCACCGTGGTCTACATCAAGAACGACCGCTGGCAGGGCATCCCTGGCTACGAGAGCTGGTGGGACGTACCGGTGGCCGAGGTGAGCGATCTGCCCGCGGTCCAGGAGGCCCGCAATGAGTGGGAGGCAATGCGGGCCAAAGAGCGCCATTTTCTATAGCGCCAAGGCCAGAGCGGCGGCTCGCCAGCAGACGCCAAGGCTGCCGCCTTACGCTGGGGCAGGGCACAGAACGCGCGAGAGGAGCGCCGCCACGCGTATTCGTTGCGCCATCTCCAGACCCAGGCTTGTGCAGAGCATCCAGTGCGATGGCGCCTCGGCTTGGATGCCGTGTCCGTAGCGCCCTGCGCTGGCGCCCTCTATACTCATAGCGTCCTTTGTGTGCTGTACGTCACCTGCCAGGCCGCTACTGCGCCGTTGTCGAGAACGATCAGCTCGCC
>JAAXUL010000603.1 GCA_013336035.1 Chloroflexales bacterium | reverse complement strand
GACGTGCGGAAGATCGTGTACGTGCTTCAGGCGGGGAACATTGTCTATGATCCGCAGAAGGATGCTTCCGTATCGAAAGACACGAACGCCGTCACCTGGTTCGATCTCCCGGTAACTGATATCAACCGGGCCAAGACGTTCTACGAAAGCGTCTTGCAGATCAAGCTGTCTGGTTTCGATGCCGGGGAGGTGAAAGTCGCCTCGTTCCCCAACAAGAATGATGCGAACGGCGCCGCCGGCAATCTGATCCAGAACCCGAACAGTAAGCCCTCCGGTCAAGGTACGGTTGTGTACTTTGAAGTCAAAGACATCGATGCGGCCATCATGCGCGTTCAGTCCGCGGGCGGCACCATTCTTCTGCCGAAAACACAGATGGGGCAGATCGGCTATATCTGCCTCTTCCAGGATACCGAAGGCAATACGGTCGGCCTGCGCTCTGCCAAATAGCGGATGTTCGGAGGCCTGCGGCCTCCGAAAGACCTTCGCGTCGTTGCTGTTTTTGCCCAGGGCTGATGCAACGTCGGGGAGCACGAGGGGCGAAGCCCGTCAAAGGATGTCACCTCGCCCGCCCCTATCCATAGAAGAAGAACAGGACGGGCAAGGCGCGGGTGTAGCTGGCCAGGTGCTCCTTCCAGCCCACGCCAAGCTGGAACAAGCTGAAATGCGACTGATGGGAGGAGCCATCATCAATCAGGCGCCGATAGCCGCGCTTGACCACCCAGCCAGGGTTTCACGCCAGGGGATGCGATGAGCCATCTAGACTGAGACGGTTACCTCGATACTCCCGATCCATGGGCGTGCTCCTTGCCACTCAACGCGAGGGAGGGGGCAGTACTACAGGGCCATGAACTGAGGTGTCACATGGTGTCCCGGCCTCTGTATCAACCGGGCTACGGGCCGACAGGCCGAGGTTCAGGAGCCGGGCTACGCAGAGGATCCCTGCCCCGGCGGGGCGTCATTCTGGTCGTAAGCCACAGCCTGCAAGCAACGCGACGAGCGTTACCAACAACGTGAGGCGCAGGGCAGGGGCAGGCGGAGGTCTGCGCGGGCGCATAGGTGTCCTCCGGGGCAGGCTCTTTCGCGCTGATAAAGATGGGCTGTCGGCGAGGTCACTGTTCAGCAGGGGCGGACGTGGGATACCGGTAGTAGCTTCGCAGCTCCTCGGCCTGGTACGCGCACGGCCAGACGCCAAGCGGCGGTATGCCCGCTGCGGCATGGAGGCGTGCCGAGATGGGCGAGCTAAAATACTGGCGGTAGACGTAGCCAAAGCGAAAGTAGTCCTTGCCTCCGTCGTAGCACCAGCCTTGTCCGGGCACGATCACTGGCCCAGGCACGATGAGCAGGTAACGGGGGGTGAGCGCGTCGAGGGTCGCCGGGTAGGTCTGATGGTCCGCGTAGTAGCGCTGGATCGCCTGGGTCACCGTCCGCGAGCGCTGCTCAGTCAGCTCGGTTGGAGCGATCCGCATGCCTACCTGCTGCGCCTGGAAGGCCGCGAGTGGCACGAGCAGGGCGAAGGCCAGGGCCGTTATGGCCCGGTGGCCGGACAGCGACCAGGCCAGGAACACCCCCGATGCGATCCCGATCAGGCAGGCCTGGATCATCGTGAAGCTGCCCCTGAGACCGTCGGTGGCCACATCCCAGATGCTGCCAACCAGGATCTGGGCCACGACCAGCAGCACGAGCCCGGCGCTTAACCCGAGGGCTCCGGCCGCTCGCCGCCAGGGCGTCCCCGCCGCGAGTCCCGCCCCGAGCAGCCAGGCGGCCGTCGTGATCCCGAGCGACGGCGCCAGGATCACCAGGATCTGACCGACCCCGGCGAGCCACGTCGGCGCGCCCCCAAACGTGTTACCGCCCTCGGTTAACCAGAGCGCAACGCCAAGGATCACCAGGACCGGCAACCCGAGCCCGAGCACGCGCGCATCCCGCGTCGGCCGGAGGCTCCAGACTGCGGCGAGCACCGTGCCCCCCGCGACGAGGAACACCGGCATGGCCAGGTCCACCACAACCGCGAGCACGAGCAGTACGGCCAGGTCGGCCAGCAAGAGCGCGAGCAGCCACGGGCTGCCGAGCAGCAGCCGCGCCCGGTCGCGGACGAGCAGCAGCATCGTCGCGGCCAGGCTGCTCACGAGGGTTGGGAGGGCCAGGGTCTGGAGCCACGTGGCGGTGGTGCTGGCGCCCAGCGCCGCGCCCGCGACCACGCCCAGGGCGAGGCTCAGGGCGCCGAGCACCAGGCCGACCTGGCGCGCTGTGGGGGGAGCCGCCGATCTGAGCCAGCCGCAGCCCAACAGGGCCAGGGCCACGGCCGGCAGCAGGCCGGCCAGCAAGGCGCTCTGGAGGGTCATGACGCCTCCCCCGTAGTCGGTTGTCCCTCAGGTCGTCTGTGGGGGCGCAGATCTGCGCTGCGACCGTACCCAGTGTCGAATGACCGCCAGCAGGGCCGGCGCCAGCATAAGCACCACCGCCAGCATCGTCAGCGCGAGGCCTTGCGCCGCCACTTCATACCAGGTTGGCGGCCCGTCGCGCATCCAGGGCTCGAACCGGCCGCCCCAGTACACGCTGTTCCCAACAGAGATCAGGGTTGCGGCTGCCAGCAGTCCGGCCGCCAGCGCGCCAGCCCCGCGGGCAGGCGTCGCGCTATGCAGGTATGCCCACGCCCCGGCGGCCAGGGCGAGCGTCGTCGTGAGCAGCAACAGCCCCTGGGAGCGGCCATCGATCTCGTCGACCAGCGCGAACATGGCGAGCGGCAGGCAGCCGTACAGTGCGAAGGTGAGCCGGCTCCAGTCTTTCCAGATGCCCGTCGCGAGGCAGGTCAGGCGGTGCGGCGCGTGGGGCGCCAGGAGCATGAGGGCCACGACCGCAGCCAGAGGCAGCCAGGCGCGCCAGCCCAGGAGCGCGTTACCGCCCAGGCCGCCGATCGGAAGGCCCATCCAGGCGAGTGCGCTCACAAACGGTAAGCCGAGATAGGCGTAGGCCCAACGCGGGAACCCGCGGGCCCACCCAACGAGGAGCCCGAGGAGCAGGAGCCCATACACTGCCGGGACAATCAGCCCGAATGGCGGGGCGGAGGGGACGAGCGGGAGCAGCCCGTAGCGCTCGAGGCTCGCCAGGCCGAAGGCGAGGAAGGGGAGCGTGCCGGCCACGGCTGTTCGCCACGAGTCATCCTCGCGCGCCCATCCGCCCGGCGCGGTCGGGGACCCCACTTCTGGCAGGCTGCCTCCGGTGGCGGGAGCCGTGGGGGTAGCGCGGCGCGGCAGCAGGGCGAGCAGGGCGGGGGTGAGCAGCGCGCCGAGCAGCCAGAGCCAGCCGACCAGGGCGTCGCCCAGATTACGCCAGAGCGGGAACCGACGGTGCCACTCGGGCGTGCTCAGCAGCGCCTGACCCAGGCCTGCCACGGCCATCATCAGCGTGGCGGCGCCGCCCAGGGCCAGGAGGCGGCCCGCCGTCGTGCCGGCGCGCATGTACGCCCACGCGCCGCCCGCCAGGATCAGGAGCCCGGCAATCGTCAGGGGCATCTCGCTGGGGTGCATATCGAGCATCTCGAGGGCGATGAGCGTGAAGCCGTAGAGCAGAAACGAGAGCTGGGTCCAGTCGTCGCGCCAGCGCCGGGCGAGCGGGCGCAGCCAGGGGAGGGCCATGCACAGCCCGAGCAGCAGCGCCAGCACGGCGATGCTCGGCAGGAGGTATTGGCCATACCAGTGGACCCATGATGGGTAGGTGATCCGCCAGTGGAGCCTGATGCCGCCAAAAGTTCCACTACCGTTGATGATGAAACCGATCGTTCCCAGCGCCATGCCGCCGGTCGGGAGCGACCAGCGCGGCAGCCCGCGCGCCACGCCGACTAGCAGGACGAGAGCCCAGACGGCGAGGACGAGCCACCCAAGCCAGAGCTGGAGCGGGAGCGCGAGGGCCGGGACGATCCTGGTGAGGCCGTTGCCCGCCTGCAGCAGCGCGCTGAGGAGAAACGGCGCCATCGCCGCCCAGGTCGCGGCCCGCGGCTGCCAGGAAGAGCGACCACCCTCAGGGAGCCAGCTGGCCCGCACGACGATGCCGGGCAGGTCGCGCAGCTCGGCCCAGAGAACGCCGACGACCGCCAGAGGCCCGCGGTCCTGGGCCGCGCGCAGCTTCAGCGCGAAGACGGCCAGCAGCTCGTCGCCGAACGCCTCGCGCAGCGCGCGGGGGTAGAGGCGTACCAGGCTGGCGTAGAGCCACAGGGCGGCGCGCACGACGTGGTTCATGGCTCCTCCCGGGCGAGGCGGTGGCGCGCAAGGGCCACCAGGTGATCCATACGATTCGTCTCAGTCTCGAGGGCCTGGCGGCCGGCATTGGTCAGGTGGTAGGCCTTGCGCGGCGGGCCGGCGCGTTGGCGGTCGTCGTCGTCCGCACGTGCGACAAGCCCCTGCGTCAGCAGGCGACCGAGGGCCTCGTAGAGGGTGCCGGCGCTCAGCACGACGGTGCCCTCGCTGAGGGCGGCCACGTCTTTGAGGATGGCGTAGCCATGCTTGACCCCCGGCGCGAGGCTGAGCAGGATAAAGAAGGTCGGCGCGCGCAGAGGGATCGTGCCTTGCGCTGAGGGCGTCTGCCCCGATTCCTCGTCTCGTACAGCCATAAGATGTTCGTTCAATCGGGGCACGGGCCAGGGTTGGCCCACCAGGTCACGAGCATGGACGGGTCGATAGATATAGCGGATACCGATATAGCGCCAGTGTACCGATCGGCGGGTGCGTTGTCAATACTCCAGACAGATTGCCGCAATCCTGCCCGTCGCCGGACGACTAGCTGGTGTACGATGTTCGGCAGGTGACACACCCTGCCCAAGCCAGGGAGACATTTTATGTATACGACCCCGACGAACACGCGTGCGCCGCGCCGGCCTGGGCGCGTACTGACGGCGGGGCTCTGGGTGCTGCAGGTGCTGTTGGCAGTGTTGTTCCTCTGGCACGGCCAGTTCATGGCCTTCCCGCCGGCCGAGATGGTCGCAATCATCGACGCGAGCATCGGAGCCCCATTGCGAGTCTTCATCGGCGTGGCGGAGATCCTTGCCGCGGCCGGCCTGCTCCTGCCTGGTCTCACCCGCATCCTGCCGCAGCTCACCCCGCTGGCGGCGGCCGGCCTCATGATTGTTATGAGCAGCGCGACGGTGCTCCACCTGATTCGCGGCGAGACGACGAGCGCCATCAGCGCGGCGATCATCTTCGGGCTGGTCACGCTGGTCGCCTACGGCCGCTGGAAGGTTGCGCCGATCGCCCCGCGGCGGCGTGCCACACACGCTGCATAAGGCTTGCGCGCGACGGGGCCGGTTTCACCGGTTCTTTCAATACTTTTCGCTGTTTTCGTTCTCGATGCTCGG
>JAAXUL010000602.1 GCA_013336035.1 Chloroflexales bacterium | reverse complement strand
TCCGATCTCCACCCTACCCACCACGGGCGCCCCGTCCCAGCCGGCGGCCCCATGGCTCCTGGCGCTACTCGCCATCGCCGCCGGGATCGCCCTCCACGGCGCCGGCAGGGGGAGGCGCTGATGCACCTACCGCCCAGGTCGATCCGCCCGGCCAAGCAGCGGCGCGCATCAGCAAGCGCTGCCATGGCTCTACGCTCTGCGCTCGTGGCCGTCTGCGCGCTGCTGGCCCTCACACTCCAGACGGTCTACGGCGAGCCCGCGGGGCCCGGCCCGGCCCAGGCGGGCGCCCGCGTCTTCCTGCCCGTGCTCAGCCAGCCGGCCGGGCCGCCGGCGACGGTCCGCTTCGGCACCGGGATCATCGCCGGGCAGCTGATCGGCGAGGCCGCCAGCTTCGCCTACGGCCGGACAACCCTCTACTACGAGGTCAGCGTCGATAGCGCCGCGGGCCAGCCCTACCGCGAAGAGTGGTCGGTGAATGGCCAGCGCCGGCCCGAGCTCGACCGCTCCGGCAGGCTCCCGCCGACAGGCGAGCCATACGCTAGCGGCATCGCCCTCAGCACCTCGCAGCCCCTGCCCCGCGGCACCTACCAGCTGCGGGTCTTCGTCAGCGGTATGATCTCCGGGCTAGGCCAGGCGACGATCCAGTGACGGTCGCCGGCGCACAAACGCGATCCCCCCTCTTCCACCGTGCGGGAGAGAGGGGATCGCGCTCGGGCAGAGCGGGGCGAGGCCTACCTCCGCACAAACGGGGCGAAGGCGGGGTAGGTGATCGCGGTGAGCGTCTCGCTGCGCGTGATCGCCTGGCTGAGCGGGCTAGCGTTGCCGGCCGCGTCGAGGACGCGAACCTGAAACCTATACGTGCCGGGCACCAGATCGGCCGGCGCAAAGAAGTCGGCGAGGTCGACGGTCTCGCGCAGGCTGAGGCTGCCGTCGCCATTGGTCGTCGCCTGGTCCATATTGCGGAAGAGGATGCGCACAGGGTCGCTCGTCTGCGTGACCCCGCTGACCGCCGGGCTGACGATCTGCAGCTCGATCCCGGCCAGCACGCCGCCGCTGTCGCTGGCGACCAGATTATCGAGGGCCAGGCTGAGCACTGTCGTGCCATCAGGGTTTGGCACGATCGAGCTCTCGCCCTCTGACGCGACACTGGTCAGCGTGGGGGGCTCGGGGTCATAGATCAGGGTCCTCGTCACCGGCGACGTGGTCGTATTGCCGGCCAGATCGGTCGCGATCAGGCTGAACTCCTTCAGCCCGGGGCCGCCGGTCAGCCTGACCTGCTGCTCATAGAGGGGCTTGCCGAGCACCGGCAGGCTCAGGCTGCCGCCCTCGAGCGAGCCGCTGACCTGCGCGGTCGCGATGCCGGAGCAGTCGGCGGCGCTGTAGACCAGGAGCGTGGCGTTGAGCGAGGGAGTGTAGCCCGGATCGAGGGTCGGCGGCGCGCCAATCGCAAGCAGGCTGGCCTGGACGGCCTGGTCAAGGATGATCGTGTCGCTGCTGGGCGTCAGCTGCACATAGAGGCCTGACTTGAGCTGGGTGTACAGCGTAAGGCTCGAGCAGTTCGGGTTGGCGCCGGCCGGCAGGGGCACCGTGATCGTGGGGTTCGCCGGGTCGAAGGGCACGAACGGATCGCTGGCGAGGGGTGCCTGGCCCCAGCGCCAGCGCACCTCGGAGGGGTTCCCGGTGATCCCGCTGAATGTGACCCTCACCGAGGGCAGGCTGGTGCGGGCGGCGCCGCTCTCGATGCTGACCCCCGAGGCGCCGACGAGCGCCACCGGCAGTCCGACCAGGGCGTACTGCGCCGAGGTGATGCCGCCGTCAAAGCGCTCGAGCGCCACGTGGCCATAGCTGCGGTCTCGCAGGCTGGCGGCGACACGGGTCGCGAAGAGCTGGTCGCTGTGCTGCGCCACCTGCAGCGGGTTCGCGACGGGCTGCTGCGGCGAGGCGATGCCGCCGTAGGCCTGGCCAGGGCGCCTGTAGGCATAGTAGAGCGTGACCCGGCCCGACACACTGCTAAGCCAGAAGAGGTGTGCGTCGCCGAGGGGGTCTATATCAACCGCCGTATAAAGGACCTCGCCCCTGATGATCCGGTCCAGCGGCTCCTTATCCCAGGCGCCGCTCGGCAGACGATCGCCCACATACAGGCCGTCGCGTAGCTCGCTGCTGCCGCGGAGGGCCACCGCCCAGCCGCCGTCGGGGCGAAGGGCGACGCTGGGGAAGACGAAATCCTTGTCCCTGGCTGTGGGGATGCGCTCGCTAACAAAGCCGCTGCCGTTCCAGATCGCGAGGTAGCTCTGGAGCTTGTCGGTCTCGCGGTCGCCCCGATAGTAGGCGACGGCCAGCGCGCTGCCGGCCCCCGCCGCGACATCTATGCCGCCATTCACCGCCTCGAGCATCACATTCCGGGCCGGCCCATCCCAGGTGAGGCCATCGCGAGAGCGCAGGTACTTGATCGGCCTGTCCACCTCGCGCCAGAAGACGAACACGCCGTCGTCGTTGGCGGCCACCTCGACCTCATACGGCTGGGCCGCGTTGTAGACGACGACCGCGGGCCTATAGTCGGCGTCCGAAGGGCCCTTCGAGCGGATGTAGATGCGCCGCTCCTGCTCATTGATCCAGGCGTAGTTGATGACGCCGGCATCTGAGACGAAGATGGCCGTCGAGCTATAGTCGGGGTATCCCGCGGCAGCGCCCAGGGTCTGCGGGCCCGCGAACGTCGACGCCGTGTCGGCCTTGCTCCACAGGCGCGCGACAGAGCGCTCGGCGTTGCCCGAGACATAGACATTGCTGCCAAGGGTGTCGATATGGGGGAACTTCACACGCTCTGACAGGGGGAGGGTGGTATCAGCAAGGACGGTGGGGTCTCCCTGGGCCAGCGCCAGAGGAGTCTGGCCGGCCGCCAGCATAGGCAGCGCCAGCGCGATGACAAGGATGACTCGCTTGAGCAAGGGGGAGGTCTCCTACACTGACGCCCGGGCAGCACAATGCGTGGCGCGGCGTGGGCGGCGCCCGGTCGCGATAGTTACTGGCTCAGGGCGCGCACAGCCCTCAGGCTGGCCCTGGCGTCAACAAGAGGCACGTACTCGAGGCCCACGAAGCCCCTATAGCCGCGCTCGCGCAGCACCCCGAAGAGGTGCTCGTAGTTTATCTCGCCGGTGCCTGGCTCGTGGCGGCCCGGCACATCGGCCACCTGAAGATGGCCGATCAGGTCGAGGTTATCGCTGATCCGTCTGGTCAGGTTGCCCTCGCTGATCTGCTGGTGGTAGACATCGAAGCAGAGCTTGACGTGGGGGCTGCCGACCTCGCGCACGATAGCGAAGCCCTCGTCGGAGGACGAGAGGAAGGTGCCGGGGTGGTCGATCTGGTTCAGGGGCTCGAGCACCAGGCAGGCATCGGCGTCGGCGGCCGTCTCGGCGGCCTCGCGGAGCAGATCGACCATATGGCGGCGCTGCTCATCGCGGGGCACAGCGGGCATGGCCGGGCCGCTCGTGACAATCAGATTGGCGCATGACAGGTCAAAGGCCAGCGAGGCGGCGCGCGTGATATCGCCCAGGAACTGCTGGCGCTGGGCAGGGTCAACCAGCGAGGCCGAGCTGCCAGAGAAGGCGCTCACCTCGAGGCGCAGGGCCAGCTTGAGCGCCAGGGTGATATTCATATCCTTGCCCTGGCGCGTCCAGAACTCAAAGGCAGAGAAGCCCATATCGGCCACATACTCCAGGCGCTGCTCGAAGGGCTTGTCGTTGAACAGCGTCTCGACGCAGACGGAGAAGCGGAGCGGCGGTAGTGTTGCCATAGGGCACCCTTAGCTATAGCTCTGAAGAGAGTCCGGCCTGCTCGGGCTCCTCCGGCGGGAACCCTTCGAGGAGCGCGGCGACAGCGGCGTCAAGCTGACGGTCACGGCCGAGGGCCCACTCGCCGAGGGGCCGCTCGACCTCCACATCGACGGGGCGTCCGCGGCCCTCGAGGTCCTCGCCCTCGGGCGTGACGATCGAGAAGCGGGGCAGCCGCAGCGAGGCCCCGTCGAGCAGCCGCATGCTATAGGTCCAGATCACGGCGCCCGCCGTGGGGCGGCCCACCACCTTGCCGAGGCCCAGGCGGCGGTAGCTCTCGCTCAGCATCTCGGTGTTGCTGGCCGAGCGCTCGTTGGTGACCAGGGCCGTAGGCTTGTTCAGGACCCTGTTGCCGGCCAGGTGGCCAGCGTCGGTGGCGGCCCGCTCGCGGAAGCCGCTGAGCAGGGCCGAGCGCCGCGTGAGCACATCGAGGATGAACGTCGCCGTATGGCCGCCACTATTGTAGCGCACATCGACGATCACGCCATCCTTGCCGTAGGCCTCGGCGTCGAGGTCAGCCAGGAACTGCTGGTAGGCCGGGTAGCTCATCTGCTCGATGTGCACATAGCCCAGGCGCCCGCCGCTGACCCGGCTGACATAGCGCTCGTTGGCATAGACCCAGTCGCGGTAGCGCAGGCGCCCGAAGGCGTCGCCGCCGATCGGGCGCAGGGCCACCTCGCGCGCCGCGCCGCCCTCGGCCGTCTCGGCCAGGCTTAGGCGCACCCGGCGGCCCACCTTGCGCCGCAGCAGCCGGTCGAGGCTAACCCCCGCGCCCAGGGGCGTGCCATCGATGGCCCGCAGATACTCGCCGGGGCGGGGCGGCCGCTCGAGCGAGGCCGCGGGGCTGTCGGGCACCACCCGCTGCACCCGTAGCAGCCCCGAGCCCCGCAGCTCGCCCGGGTCGAAGAGGATGCCGGTGTAGCCGTCGCTGCCCGACGAGGCGCCAAAGCCGCTGCCCAGGTGCGAGGCCCGCAGCTCGCCCACCATCAGGTTGATCACCGTGTGCAGCTCCTCGGTGGTTCGGGCGCCCTCGACCAGCGGGGCGAAGCGCTCGCGCAGGGCGGCCCAGTCCTGCCCCCCGAAGGTCGGGTCGTAGAACGAGTCGCGCAGGGCGCGCCAGGCCTCGGCGAAGATCTGCCGCTTCTCGCGCTGAAAGTCCACCGTCACATCGCCGCGCACGCTCACGCGCGTCGGGTCGTTGCCGCCGGGGAACTTCCGCACCGTGATATAGCCGTCCTCTAGGTAGAAGAAGGCCCGCCCCTCGGGCGTAAACTGCACGGCGTGCTTGCCGCTCTCGCTGGCGGTCAGCTGCCGGGGCGGCTGGTCGGCCCGCGGCTCGTCCAGGGGCAGAGCCCAGATGTTGACCTTGCCCGCCACCACGGCGAGCAGCAGCAGGTCTTTGCTGTCGGGGCTGATCGCGGCCGCCGCGGCGTTCATCTGGATCGGGGTGAGGAAGCGCAGGCGTCGCTCGATGCCCTCGAACTCGATGGGCAGCACCGCCGGCTGCGGGGCGGGCGCCGGG
>JAAXUL010000601.1 GCA_013336035.1 Chloroflexales bacterium | reverse complement strand
CCCTGCGCGCGCGCCGCCTGCCCGTGGCCGATGTCGCCACCCGCGTGCGGCTCACCAAGTCGCCCGCCGCCTACCGCGCCTCCCGCCTGCGCGAGGGCCAGTACGAGGCCCTGCTCGCCGCCGGCCGCGCCACCTGGGAGCCCGGCGCGCGCGTGCGCTTCTACCGCGCCGAGGGGGGGCGCTACGCGCTGCTGCCCGACGACGACCGACCGCGGACGGCCGGCCAAGGCGCGCAGCACGACGAGGGCGCGCTCGGCGGCCGGCGGCCGATGGTCGGCCTGCCGCCCTACGACGCCGAGCACTATGTCCGCGTGCTGGTCGAGAACTACGCCGACCGGCTGCGCAAGGCCTTCCGCCCCGCCGACTTCGCCCAGATCTTTCGCGCCGACGCCCAGCTCGGCCTCTTCGACCGCGATGTGGCTATGATCGAGCCGCTCTGGATCAGGCCAGCGCTCTAGGTGAGCTTCCCTTCAAGCGCCGGCCGTTTGAGCGGCGGGCCAGAGGCTCGCGCTTTGCTCCCCATCGCGACGCTGCGCTAGGCCCCCAGATGGAGCAGCGCCCAGCCTGTGTTCAACCGGCCGCCGACCGCGCGCCCGATCGCGAGCGCCTCGTCGAGCAGCTGGCGCGCCTCGGTGGCGCCGCCGGTCGCCCGCAGCATGGCGCCCGCCGCGCTCAGGGCGCGCGCGGGCATGAGCGCCTGGGCCGTGGGCAGCACCAGCGCGCGCAGGATCGCCGCCGGCCTTCCTCGTAGCCTCGATGAGCAGCCGATAGCAGTTCTTGTGCGCAAGATCGTGCATCCGCGCGATCTGCGCTTCTGTGGGCTGGCGGGCGCCGGTGAAGATGATCTTCGGCCTGAGCGTCACCCTGGTCATCGCCAGTCGGCCCGCCTCGTTCTTCTCCATCACGCCGACGGCGTTGTCGGCGTAGCTGTCAACCACGAAGCGCTGCTTGGCCGCGATGGACAGGAACCAGAGCATGTGACAGCTCGCCAGGGCGACCACAAAGGCTTCCTCGGGGTCTACGTTGGCCGGGTTCGATAGTGGGACGGGGACGACGTGCGGTGAGGACGAGGCTGGCACTTCGACCCCGCCGTCGAAGGCCCACGTATGGGCGCGGCTGTACTGGCTATCGGTGAAGGTGGCGCCCTGACGCTGCCACTGGACGGTCGCGGTATACTCAGCCATTATGCCCCTTTCTCACTGTGCCGCTGCTCGCCGTGATTGTAGTGAACGAGTCAATACGACGATGCCGTGCGGCAAGCGACTACGCCTGTCTTGCTACCACAGGCACGGAGCCGATCCCCTGGCTCCCGTGGCTCGTCTTTGAACTCCCACTCAGCCTCATAGTTAGGAGCAGCCGATGCGGCTCTATTTTGCCCGCCACGGGGAAAGCGAAGCGAATGTCCTGCGGGTCTTCTCCAATCGGCCTGGGCTGCACGGGCTTACCGAGCGCGGCACGTATCAGGCCGAAGCGTTGGGGGCCAGCCTGGCAGGCGTGCGCTTCGCGGCGATCTATTCCAGCCCTATCGTGCGGGCCGTTCAGACTGCCGCTATCGTCGCGCAGCGCCTGAACCTGCCCTATCAGCTTGACGACGCGCTGTGCGAGTACGATGTCGGCGCCCTGGAAGGCCGCTCTGACGAAGCAAGTTGGACCCGCCAACAGCAGGTCTTTCACGCATGGATGGCAGGTCAGCAGTGGCAGCGTGGCGTTGACGGCGGCGAGAGCTACGACGACATCCGGGCACGTTTCCTGCCGTTCATTCGCCGGTTGGAGCAGGCGTACCAGGGGAGCGATAATCTCCTCCTCATCGGCCACGGCGGCACCTTTACCTGCATGCTCCCCTTACTGCTGTCAAATATCGATCATGCGTTTTGCCTGACGAGCCGCATCCCGAATACAGGGTATATTGTGGCTGAGCGGCGCAGCGGTACGTGGATTGGCGTCACATGGTGCGGAGTGCCGTTGAGCGACGCGCCTGGCGGGGACGAGTAGGGATGAGCGACGCGTTGGTTCGGTGAGTATTGACGTACGGCTGCAATTTACCGTGCGCGCAAACTTCTATTACTGTCTCGCAGATTATTGCGCCGGAAAGCAGTGATCCATCGTGTCCCGGTTGCGACGATCCGACAGCGCACCGCAGCAGTCTGGCAAGAAGCGCGTGCTGAAGCCAGAGGGCGAGCGAAAGCCCGTGCTTGGCCAGTGGCGCATGACGATTGCTGACGTGTACCTGCCTGACCAGCCCGGAGGTGCTGCGGGGCGGGTGCGCCAGTGGGCGGCGGCGATACGGAGCGAGCTGTAGTTACCTGAAGGAGCGCTCATGAACTCGTCACTGGTGATACTGTTACGGCTGTGCATTTTTGAGCCGCTTGACCGCTGTTGTCAGTGCCTGAAGGTCTTCCTCAATCTCTGTGAGCCGATGGCCGTGGGCTCCTGCGAGTGGGATGCCTGGATCGCCTGGTGGAGCTGCTGTAGTCTCAGCGCTTCCTGCTGCAAACGCGGCGCGACGAGCGTGTACGAGATCTGTTGCAGGCCGACCGCATCAGCCTTACTCGCCAGTTGCCAGACCGTTTCTGCGGCTTCCGTCATGTTGCGCGGATAGCGTTCAACCATGGGCGCCGGGATACCTTCGGCCTGGGCGCGAGGGCATAACCAAGCAGAGGCCGCACTCAGCAGCGCCTTTGTGCATTGCATCTATGCAGGGTTGGACGGCGAGCCATTTCCGCTGAGCCTGTAAATGTAGGCGTCTATGAAGGTGCCGTCCTTGAGCTTCACGATAGTTAGGACGCGCGCATAGCCTTCACCCTCAAACGCATCGAGACGGGACCAGTGCTCAGCCAAACGCTCCGAGCTGAAGAGAAAACCTTTGACTTCGCCGCCATGCGCATCCAAGATGATCCCCGGGTAGCCCACCGCCGCACCCCAGCCTTCTTGAAGCAACATGCCCGTGACGCTTGCTGGCTCCCACGCTCCCGGGACATCCGCCAGGATGTGTTCATTGGGCCGACCTGGGGCGAGGGTTCCGTATACGAAAAGTCGGTGAGTCATCGATCTCCCCCAAATGCAGCTAACTTCCGTCCCTACACGATAAAAGGTCTCTCTCGTAGTAGATCAGGGTTCTGTCGTCCAACGGTTTGCGCGCAACTTCATGATACCCGTTCTTAAGGTAGAGCCCTTGCGCCGCCTGTTGCCTGTCCGTCGTGCTGAGATACAGGGTCTTGTAGCCCAACGCCCTCGCGCGCTCTTCCAGGTACGTCAGAATCGTCTGACCGTAGCCTCGGCCCTGGTGGTCAGGGTGTACGCGCATTCGTTTGATTGCCGCCCGCTCTGCCGTCGTACGTCGTAGCGCGCCCATCGCGACGATCCGGTCGTCAAGCACGCCAACCATGAACTCGCCGCCGTCGAAGTAGATATCCTCGATATGGTGCAAGTCCTCGTCCCAGGCGCCGCTGCTGATGTAGGCATTGGTCTGGACCAGGGCGACGGTGTGCAGCTCCCACACGGCTTCCTGGTCGGAGGGTTGGTAACGTCGTAGGGTAAGCATAGGCAGATCGCTCTCTCTAGCATGGCCCGGTTCTGGCCGAAGACATAGCCAAGTATCTTCTGTGCGGCTACGCTCGTCAATCTCAAGAGCGCGCAATGACGTATACATGATCCGGGCGCGTGTAGCCCGCGAACATGACCTCTGTCTCGTACCGCATTCCAATCTTCTCGGCAACACGAAGCGAGGCTGTGTTCTGCGGGTCAATCATGGCGATCAGGCGCGACAGGCACAGCACGTTGAAGGCGTAGTTGCGTACTGCCTGGGCCGCTTCGGTTCCATAGCCCTGCCCCCATGTTGAGCGCGCTAGTCTGTAGCCAAGCTCAACTTCCGGCTGTCCGTTCACGTCGGGGAAGTAGAACAGGCCGCAGTACCCAATGAGCTCGCGCCGCTGCTGCTCGACCACAACATACGGGCCAAAGCCCCACTGCTGATACTGGGCCAGGCAACGACCCACCCAGGCCCGCACCCAGTCGTGCGTCTGCACGCCGTCGCCGAAGCGCATGACCTCAGCATCGCCGAAGACGCGATACAGGGGCTCACTGTCGAGGATGTGAACGTGCCGTAGGAAGAGCCGTTTGGCTGTCGCTACAACCATAAGGCGCACCCTCGCTCATGAAGCCTGCCCGGAACGGCCCAAGTGCCCGTTAATCGCCACTTCCCAACCTTTAATCCAGCGCTGGAAGTGCGCCTCCGTGTACTGCGCGACGACGGCGTTGCCCTGCTCGCTCAAGCCGGTGAAGACATAGCTGACGGTTGCCCGCGTCGCTGCCGGTGACTCGTCGGCGCACTGCACGGTAATGCGGGCGATGTGCGAGTCCGGCGCGACACGGATATAGGCCATGCGGAACTGCTCAGGCGCGGCCAGGTTCAAGGGCAAGCTGCTAACTTTATTTTGTCACTTGGCTTTTTCATATACCTGCGCTAAACTACGAAAGAAGAGAGCATGAAGTTGCATGAACTCGTGCGAGCAGACAAGAAAGGGTTTGCGAACAATGATAGGCACACCAGCAAAAGTAACAGTTTCGCGAACACTCGCGAGCGACCTTGGCATACGCGATGTGCTGATTTATCTGGACGGCCAAATGATCGCCACGCTGAAAAATAAGCAATCGGTGACGAGAGAGGTAGCGCCAGGCCATCACACTCTACGCGCGCACAATACCCTTGTCGGCAAGACGATTGAGTTTGACGTACAGCCCGGTGAGCAGATTCGTTTTACCACATCGAACCGCTCAGGGTGCGCAACCTCACTCATATTCATCCTTGGCGCAGGGCCGATTTATATCTCCTTCGAGCGCGAGGATGACAACCCATCTGCCTGAGATTACACCACACGCTCTGTGATGCGGTAAATCCTGCCGCACGCTTTACAGTCGAACAGCTTCTCGCCGCCCTTCAGTTCCTGCCCGCGAATAGCCTGCTGAATCTGGTCATAGAGCCTGGCCCCGCCGCGCACATCGTCCGGCGCGATCCAGACATTTACTCCCGCCTGGCGCAGTCGGTCAGCGAGCTGCTGCGCGAACGCTTCGTCCACCGTGCTGTAGCTGATGAAGCACGATGTGCCCGTGCCCGTCGGCTGCGCGCCCGTTGAAGGCACCGGGGATTGAGCGGTGTCCGAGACTGGTGGTTGGTAGTAGACATTGACCGTGACCTTAACCACGTCTCGGCCCGCCACCGTGTCGATCTTCACATCGCCGGTCTGGGCGCCCTCGAATGAGACGACCGTGCCGCCTGCCGCAACCTCCCGGCCTGTGAGCGCTTGTAGCGCCGCCGTGAGCCCTTCGTCCGCAGCGATCTGTGCTTGCGCCG
>JAAXUL010000600.1 GCA_013336035.1 Chloroflexales bacterium | reverse complement strand
GCCTCAATATGCTGCTCGTCGTAGGGGTAGGGCGCCAGCACATCGGCGAAGATCGCCACCAGCACCAGCGCGATAATGGTGGCCAGGCCAAGCAGAGCGGCCCGGTTGCTGCGCAGGCGGCGCCAGGCGTCGCCCCAGAGGCTGCGGGGCTTCGCCTCGGCCGGGGCGCGGAGGCCGGGTTGGGCCTGCGGAGTGGTCGCGTTAAGCATCGGCGCCCCCTAGCTGTAAGAGATCCTTGGGTCTACCACGACGTACATCAGGTCCGCGAGCAGGTTGAAGAGCGCCACGGCCACGGCGTAGAGTAGCGTGGTGCCCATGATCAGCGGGTAGTCGCGGGCGAAGATGGCGTCAATATAGAGCCGCCCGATGCCCGGGATGCGGAACATACGCTCGATCACGAACGAGCCGGTCACCAGGGCGGCCATCACCGGGCCGAGGATGGTGACGATCGGCATCATGGCGTTGCGCAGCATATGGCGCACCACCACGGTCTGGTCGGCAAGGCCCTTGGCCTGGGCCGTGCGCACATAGTCCTGCCCGACCACATCGAGCATGCTGGCCCGCGTGTAGCGGGCGAGGATGGCCGTGGGCGCCGCAGCAAGGGCGATCACCGGCATCACCATCTGGGCGGGCTTGCCCCACCCGCCGGGCGGCAGTATCCGCAACTGCACCGCGAAGATCACGATCAGGAAGATGCCCAGCACGAATGAGGGGGTGGTGTAGCCGATAATGGCCAGGAACATGCTGCCGTAGTCGAGCGGGCTGTTCTTGCGCAGAGCTGCCAGCACGCCCAGCGGCACACCGACCAGCACCGCGACGGCGGCCGCCATCAGGCCCAGCTGCATACTCACCAGGATGCCCCGGCTAATCACCGCCTGTACGGTATAGCCCGGGTTCGTGAAGCTTAGCCCAAGGTCGCCCCGTAGCAGCCCGCCGACGTAGTAGACGAACTGCATGGTCAGGGGCTCGCCCAGGTGGTATTTCGCGTTGAGGTTGGCCTCGACCTGCGGCGGCAGCCGTCGCTCCTGGTCCCACGGCCCCCCGGGCGCCAGGTGCATCAGCGTAAACGTGATCAGGGCGACGAAGAAGAGCACCGGGATCAGGCTGATGGCGCGACGGATCACATAGCCAAGCATAGTCATCTCTCTCTAAGAGCGTCGCTGATGGCCCCGGCCGAGAGGGGCTCGGGGAGAGCTGCGCCTCCCCGAGCTTCGCCGGGTCGGGAGGGGCCCGTACTAGTGGGCCAGGATCTGCGCGTCTTTGTACGAGTAGGCGCCGAGGACTGGATCCTGGGCGGTGAAGCTCAGGCCGCTCACCCAGGGCTTCACCAGGCCGGCGCGACCATAGTAGTAGATAAAGAGCGCCCCGGCATCCTCGGCCAGGATCTTCTCGGCCTGCTTGTAGAGATCGATGCGCTCCTCTTCGTTGGTCGCCGCCGCGGCCCGATCGAGCAGGGCAGTGTACTCGTCATTGCTCCAGCCGCCATAGTTCTGGTCGCTCTCGGGGCCGAAGACCAGGTAGTCCCAGTCGTAGGGGTCGGGGTAGTCGCCGATCCAGGCCTGGCGCCAGAGCGGCGGCGGGTTACGGCGCACCTCGCCAAAGTAGGTCGTGGCCTCCCGCGGCTCAAGCTCGACCTGGACGCCCAGGTTGGTCTGCAGGTCGGACTGCACGCGCTGGGCGATCAGGTCGTGCGAGCAGCAGTTGTTAAAGGCGATCGTCAGGGGCGGGAAGCCCTGGCCCCCAGGGAAGCCTGCCTCGGCAAGCAGGGCCTTGGCCTTCTCAGGGTCAAATACCTGGGCCGCCTCGCCGGCCTCCTCGAGCGTGATATGGCCGGGCATGCCGGGCGGGATAAAGCTGTGGGCCGGGATGTCTCTGCCGTTCAGCACCTGGTCGATCAGGGTCTTGCGGTCAACGGCGAGGGCGAACGCCCGCCGCACTCGCACGTCACTGAAGGGCGGCTGGGTCGAGTTGAAGCCGTAGAAGTAGTTTCCAAGGCGCGTGCCCGAAAGGATCTGGTCGGCGAAGGTGGGGTCGGCGCGCAGGGCGGGCAGCTCGGCCGGGGGCAGCTGATCATTGAGGTCAATCTCGTCGGCGCGGTAGTTGGCCAGGGCCGTCGGGTCGTCGTTGATGGTGCGGAAGATCAGCTGCTGGAGCTTGGGCGGGCTCTCGTAGTAGTTTGGGTTCGGCACCAGGATCAGGTCAGCGCCGGCGGTGGCGCTCTGGAGGATGAAGGGCCCGTTGCCGATCAGCCTGCCCGGCTCGACCCATGTGTCGCCGTACTGATCGATCAGGTCTTTCCTGATCGGTGAGAGGTTCCCAAGGGCCACGATGCTTGGGAAGAAGGGCGCGGGGCTGGCCAGGTCAACCTGGAAGGTAAGGTCGTCTACGGCGCGCACGCCCAGGCCGCTAATTGCCTGCTCGAGCACAGCGGTGTCTGAGACCGGTGTGGTGTTCAGCTCGTTGGCGCCGGCGATCACGCCGGTCACCAGGGCAGCGTAGGGCGAGGCGGTGCGCGGGTCGAGGAAGCGCTGCCACCCATAGACAAAGTCCTTGGCCGTCAGAGGCTGCCCGTCGCTCCATTTGCTCTCGCGCAGCTTGAAGGTAATCTGCGTGTTGTCGGCGTTAAACTCCCACGACTCGGCGATCGCGGGCTCTGGCTTCAGCTCGGTATTCATGCGTGTGAGCCCGGTGAACAGCTGCTTGATCACTGCCTCCTCGCTCGTGTTCTCGTCGAGGGCCGGGTCGATGGTCTCGGGGTAGGCCACCAGGCGCACACGGAGTATCTGTTGCTCAGGGGGGGCTAGATCGCCTGCGGCGGCCTGGCCGGTGCCGGGCTCCTGGGCCGGGGTGGTCTCGCCGGCCGCCGGGGCCGTCGCGCCCCCAGGCTGGGCGCCGCCGGGCTGCCCGCCGCACGCGGCGATGAGCGGCGCCAGCACGACCATGCAGAGCAGCACAGCCAGACGAGCGAGACGACGATGTCGTCGATTCTGCATAGCAAAGACCTCCTCACGAAGCAAATAGACCATCGGCGCTGTGCGGCACGTCTGATGCACGCCAGCTCTAAGCCGATGGAAGCAAGATGTATACCTCTACCGTTGCGACGCTAACGACCGCATGCCCCGGCACGCTTCCTGCACAGCTGATTCATGTGTGCGTCGCCAACTCGCGGCGCCCCGGCGATCTGGAAGGAGCTCTCATGGACACGTCGATACGGGCGACACATCGTGTCTCCAGCGCCTTGCCCCTGAACATCGGCTCTGGCGAGCGGCTTGCTACGACCCTGGCCGGTGGCCTACTGGGGGCCTACGGGCTACGCAATGCGCGCAGCCGCTGGCCCCTGGCCATCCTCGGCTGCGCGCTGGTGGCGCGGGGTATCACAGGTCGCAGCCCGCTGTACAAGGCCTTCGGCATCAGCACAGTGGGCGACGAGCCGGCCGACGTCGAGTGCGCCATCACTATCAATGTCGAGCCGGCTCGGCTCTACACCTTCTGGCGCGACTTCGAGAATCTGCCCCAGGTGATGCCCCGCCTCAAAGAAGTGACCGTGCTCGACAACGGTCGCTCTCGCTGGGTGGCGAAAGGGCCCGTCGGCACCGCGGTTGAGTGGGAGGCCGAGCTGGTCGAAGATCATGCGCCCGAGCTGATCGCCTGGCGGGCCCTGCCGGGCCGAGCCCAGGTCTGGAGCGCCGGCGAGGTCCGCTTCCGGCCCGCCCCGGGCGACCGCGGCACCGAGGTCCATGTGCGAATACGCTACGACCCCCCCGCCGGACGGGTCGGGCAGCTAGTCGCAAAGCTTGCGGGTGAAGAGCCCTCGAGCCAGGTGGCTGACAGCCTACGCCGCCTCAAGATGATCTTCGAGGCCGGCGAGGTGGCCACCAGCGCGATGCGCCCCGACCAGGACGCGGAGCAGGGCAAGCAGCCATGGCACGGTCAGGCTGGCCTGACCGAGCGAGCACGGGAGGTAGGCCAATGAGAGCGCTACGCTGGTACGGCAAAGAGGATGTGCGCGTCGAGCAGGTGCCCGACCCCCAGATCGTCAACCCCCGCGACGCGATTGTCAGGGTTACTACGACCTGCATCTGCGGCTCGGACCTGCACATGTACGATGGCTACATTCCGACGATGCAGCAGGGCGACATCCTGGGCCACGAGTTTATGGGCGAGGTGATGGCCCTCGGCAGAGAGGTGAAGAACATACGGGTGGGCGACCGAGTTGTGGTGCCGTTCACCATTGCCTGCGGCCGCTGCTTCTTCTGCCAGAGCGAGCTGTGGTCGCTCTGCGACAACTCGAACCCCAACGCGCATATGGCCGAGGCTCTCTGGGGTCACTCGCCCGCCGGGCTGTTCGGCTACTCGCATATGGTCGGCGGCTATGCCGGGGGGCAGGCCGAGTATGTGCGCGTGCCCTTCGCCGATGTTGGGCTGCTGAAGATACCGAACGGCCTGACCGACGAGCAGGTGGTCTTCCTGACCGACATCTTCCCCACGGGCTATATGGCGGCCGAGAACTGCGCGCTCAAGCCCGGTCAGGTGGTCGCCGTGTGGGGCTGTGGGCCGGTGGGCCAGTTCGCCATCCGCAGCTGCTTCATGCTGGGGGCCGATCGGGTGATCGCCATCGACCGCTTCCCCGAGCGGCTCCGCATGGCCCAGGCGGGCGGCGCCGAGCTGATCAACTACGAGGAGCAGCCGGTGCTCGAGACCCTGCGCGAGCTAACGGGCGGGCGCGGGCCTGACGCCTGTATCGATGCCGTCGGCATGGAGGCCCACGGCGCCGGGGCGCTTGGGCTCTACGATACCGTCAAGCAGGCTGTTCGCGCCGAGACGGACCGCCCCCTGGTCTTGCGGGAGGCGATTATGGCATGCCGCAAGGGCGGCGTCGTCTCTATCCCTGGCGTCTACGGCGGTATGGCCGATAAGATCCCTCTCGGCGCACTTATGAACAAGGGCCTGACCCTGACCAGCGGCCAGACCCACGTGCATCGCTATCTGCGCCCGCTCCTCGGGCGAATCGAGCGGGGCGAGATCGACCCCAGGTTTGTGATCACCCACCGGCTGAAGCTCGACGCGGCGCCCCAGGCCTATCGCACCTTCCGCGATAAGCAGGATGGGTGCATCAAGGTGGTGCTCACACCCTAGCTCGCGCCGCGCTCGCGCCCCTTCTACGGCCTGTTGTAGAAGGGGCATTTTGTTGTCACATTGTAACGATCATGTCATAAATACTCGCCACTTTTTACTTATTTTTCACCTAGAATAGCCAATATATCCTGGCCAGCGGAAGGTTTCCTACGGTAGTCCTGGAGCCGTGACAGCCTCCTCCCCCGTCAGCAGGCTCATTATAGACACCCCAGAAAC
>JAAXUL010001438.1 GCA_013336035.1 Chloroflexales bacterium | reverse complement strand
TCAACGCCCGCCCCGTGCCGCTGCGCCAGGAGGGCGAGCACACCATGCTGCTCACCCGCGACGGGTACGTCATGGTCAACGCCGAGGGGCGGATCATCTACCGATACTAGCCCCGGCGGTCAGGTCCCAGCTCTACCCGCAGAAGTCCGCGATCACGCGCCCGTAGATCTCGGCGCACTGGCGCACGCTCTCGAGGTCGACCCACTCGACCAGGGCGTGGGCGCCCGAGCCGGACGGGCCGAGCAGCACCGCTGGGATGCCCGCCTCGGCCAGCGAGGCCGCGTCAGTCCAGTAGGGCATCCCCACCACTCTCATCGCGTCGCCCGTCACCGCGGCACCGTGGCGCCTGAGCAGGGCCGGCAGCAGCGCGTCCGGCGGCGTCTCCATGGGCCCCCGGTGGACGCCCAGCTCTACTGTGGCCAGCAGCTGCGGGTCGTCAGCCGCCAGGCGGCCCACGATGGCCAGCAGCTCTGCCTCGACCGTGTCGGGCGTCTCGCCGGGGACGGTGCGCCGCTCGACGGCCAGGGTGCAGCGCTCGGCGTACGACGAGCGCTCCTGCCCGCCCGCGATCAGCGAGGCGTGGACCGTGCCGGTGCCGAGCAGGGGGTGGCGCGGGCCCGCGAGCAGACGCTGGCTCAGGCTGTCGAGCGAGACCAGAACCTTGCCCATCTTCGTGATCGCGTCGAGGGCGCCGGGGGTCGAGCCGTGGGCGGCTTGGCCCCGCACCTCTACGTCAAGCCAGACAAAGCCCTTGTGGGCCGTCACGAGGGCCAGCTCGGTCGGCTCGGCGATCAGGGCGGCGTCGGCCCTGTAGCGCGCGGCCACGTCGATTGTGCCGAGGCCCGCGTACTCCTCGTCGATCACCGCTGTGAATAGCACGTCGCCACGCAGGCCGCGCCCGCGGGCCTCGGCGGCGGCGAGCATACAGGCGGCCACGCCGGCCTTCATATCGTAGGCGCCGCGGCCGTACAGCCGCCCGCCCTCGACCCGCGGGAGGTGCGGGCTCGTCATGACAGCCACGCCGACAGTGTCCAGGTGGCCGTTGAGCATCAGGGCGCGGCCGCCGCCAGTGCCCGGCGCCCGGGCGATCCCATTCGGGCGCCCGGGCAGCACCTCGTCGAGGTGCACCTCAAGGCCGGCGGCCTCGAGCCAGCCAGCGACAAAGCGCGCCACGGCGCCCTCGCCAGCGCCGCCCGCGACGAGATCAGGGTTGATCGAGTCGATCGCCACCAGGTCCGCGATCAGGCTGGTGAGTGTGTCCAAGCTTAAGCTCCTTATGTTAAATGCTTGCGAGCTGCGCTCGCGGCATTCGGGCGGTGAACGGGCGGGTTTTTCGGGACGCCGGGCTCGTCGAGGTGGCCGGCCCCATGATACGGCAAACTTGCCCTACGACGCTCGCCGGGCCAACCCCGCCGCGCGCCCCCCGGCGCCATTGCCGAACAGGCGCCTGCGCACCAGGTCGCCGTCGCGCGCCGTCAGGATCGCTATGCCGAGCAGATCGAGCTCGGCCTGGAAGCCGGGGCCCGGGGCGCGCGAGCGCTCGAACAGGGCCAGAATCTCGGCGGCGCTGTCGTCGGCGGCCACCCTGTTGATCGCCAGCTTGCCGCAGCCGGTGCAGCGGTGGACGAGCATCAGCTCGCCGTCGCGCTCGGCGGCGTACTTGTTGCGACTGCGCTTAGTCGTCAGGCCGACCGGCTCCATCGGCGCACGGCAGCTCGCCATACGGTCGCCGGCCTCGCGCCAGTCCAGGTGCCGCGACCAGAGGCAGTACGGACAGTGGTTCCGATTTTGCACGCCCGCGATCGCCGGGGCGCTGACCACGGGCAGCTGGCAGTGGGCGCAGCTGAACTGCTGCTCGCCCAGCGGGCTCCGGGCGCGCAGCGTATGGCGCTGCTGCCCGCGGCGGTTATGTGATATCGACACTGCGACGCTCCAATAAAAAAATGCCAGCCACGGGGCTTCCCGTGGCTGGCTAATGCTGCTGCAGATAG
>JAAXUL010000599.1 GCA_013336035.1 Chloroflexales bacterium | reverse complement strand
CGGGTGCGTCGGGGCTAAGCCGCCCGGGGCCAAGGCCGTCGGGACAGAACTCGGCGCTGGCGAAGCGCTCGCGCCCGAGGCGGATCAGCGGGAAGACCGGCGCGCCCGGCTGCCCGTGCTGGTAGGCCAGGGCGTCGAGGGTGCTCACGCCGAGCAGGGGCATGCCGCCGGCCAGGGCCAGGCCCTTGGCGACGCTCATCCCGACCCGCAGGCCGCTCCAGCTGCCCGGCCCAAGGGCTACGGCCACGGCCCGCAGGTCGCCGCGCGCGGCGCCGACATGGCGCAGCAGCGCATCGAGCTGCGGCAGCAGCTGGGCCGTGTGGTTGCGCCCGGACTCCCAGGCGCACTCGGCCCGGGGCCCCGTGGCCGCATAAAGCGCCAGGCCGGTCAGGCCGGTTGAGGTGTCGATAGCGAGTAGCATCACCCGAAGGCGGTATCCTTAAAGGCGCTGACCAGGCTGACATAGCGCGCGCCCGCGGGCGCGAACCTGAGCCGGCGCTTGGTCTCGCTGAGGTGCTGGATATGGATGGCAAGGTGGTCGGCCGGCAGCAGCGCCTGCGCGCGCTCGGGCCACTCGATCAGGCAGACCCCGGCGCCGTCCCACAGCTCCTCGAGGCCGATCGTGGTCAGCCCGGCCTCGTCGGCGATGCGGTAGAGGTCGACATGGTAGATCGGCATGCGGCGATGCTGCGGGCCGGCCCGGTACTCGTTGACCAGAACGAAGCTTGGGCTGGTGACGAGCTCGTCGGCGCCGAGGCCGCGGGCCACGCCCTTGACGAGATGGGTCTTGCCGACGCCGAAGGTGCCGACGAGCAGCAGCAGATCGCCCGGGCGAAGCTGCTCGCCGAGGCGCTGGCCGACCCGCTCCGTCTGGGCGGGGCTATGGCTGATAAAGTCAAGCTCGTTGGCGGCCTGTACGGCCGGAAGACGCTGGTCGCTCATCGCCTGTATTGTAGCACGGCAAGGCGGAGCCCCGTGTAGAGGCTCCAAGGTGCAGAGACCTCGACCCCAGGCGCTCCCCTGGGTCGTGGGCGCGGCCGCCTAGAGTAACAGTCGCCGTCAGGACCAGGGCACTATAGGTGTTTGTACGGCGAAAACCTATACTGAGCCCTGTGCACTGCCGCAACACCGTCCGGCCTCGTCCTCTACGCTCCTACTACAATTCCCACGAGGTCAGCCTATGCGCTTCTTGCTGGACCAGAAGGCCTACGAAGAGATGCAGTCGCGCAAGTCGCCCTCGCGCGACTGCTACGTGCGCGACACCGAGTACCTGCACCACCTGTATGTCGACGGCGTCAAATACACCGTGGCCCGGGCCGTCTACGCCTGCTACAAAGAGGCCCAGGCCCAGGGCGACAGCGACGCCACGCTGCACCTCCTGATGCACATCCAGGAGCTCGAGTGGCTGATCGGCGAGGCGCGGGCCAGGGGCGAGAACGTCGCCACGCTGCGCGCGATCGGCGACCCGCCGCCCAGCGAGGCCGACTCGCGCCCGCAGCTCAGCAACAGCTTTCTGCCCAAAGAGCCAGGCACAATCGAGGAGACGGGCCTCAACCGAACCTTCCTGACCGAGCACTTTCTGCGCGTGCTGTACAACAAAGGCCGGGCCACTGGGCGCGACCTGGCCGACGACCTCTGCCTGTTCTACCGCATCGTCGAGCAGGTGATCACCGACCTGCGCAACCTCGAGCAGATCGACATTATCGGGCAGCGCGGCTGCGGCGACATCAACTACGAGTATGTCCTCACCGGCAGGGGGCAAGAGGCGGCCCTGGCAGCCCTGAAGAAGACCCAGTACTCCGGCCCCTGCCCGGTGCTGCTCAACCACTGGATCGATTCGGTCAAAGCCCAGACCGTCAAGAACGTCAAAGTGACCCGGCGCAACATCCGCGAGGCCTTCGAGGGCCTGGTGATCGACGAGTCGATCCTGAACATGGTCGGCCCGGCGGTCAACTCGGCCTCGTCGGTCATGCTCTTCGGCTACCCCGGCAACGGCAAGACCACGATTGCCGAGCGCATCACCCACCTGATGGGCGACGATATCTTCATCCCGCACACCGTCTACGCCGACGGGGCGGTGATCAAGATGTACGACAGCATCGTCCACGAGAAGCCGCGCTTCCCCCTGGACAGCGACATCGAGTACGACAAGCGCTGGGTGCGCATCTCGCGCCCGGTGGTGATCGTAGGCGGCGAGCTGACCCTCGACCAGCTCAACCTCGTCTATAACGAGAGCTCGCGCATCTACGAGGCGCCCTTCCAGATGAAGGCCAACTGCGGCATCTTCCTGATCGACGACTTCGGCCGCCAGCAGGTGCGCGTCTTCGACCTGCTGAACCGCTGGATCGTGCCGCTCGAGAAGCGCTACGACTACCTGAACACAATCACCGGCCAGAAGATCCAGATCCCCTTCGACCAACTGATCATGTTCTCGACCAACCTGGACCCAAAAGACCTGGGCGACGACGCGCTGCTGCGGCGCATCAAGTTCAAGTTCGAGATCATCGACCCCACCGAGGACCAGTGGCGCGAGATCTGGAAGATCATGTGCAAGGTGCGCAAGGTGGCCTACGACGAGCGGGCGATCGACTACCTGGTGGCCAAGTGGTACAAGCCCGACGAGCGGCCCTTCCGCATGTGCCAGCCCCGCGACATCATCGATCAGATGATCTCGATCGCGCGGTATAATATGGAGCAGCCGGCGCTCAGCGCCGATCTGCTCGATGCCGCATGCCTGACCTACTTCCCCAGCAAGGAGAAGAAGAACTTCGGCGCCAAAGTGCGCCTGGATCTGTAGGGCCTGCTCGGCGCCCTTGCGATTCTTTGTGCACGGGTAGACTAATTTGGCATAGTATCAAGATCGCCCCGTTCTATACGGGGCTTTCAGCATTACGAGGCCCTGTGAGGCTATTCACAAGGGGGTACACGGCCTTTGCACAAGTTCGACAAGGCAATTGCTTTGGGCTATAATCCACCCCACCTGGAAGCATACCAGCACGTCCCCCACATCAGAAGCTAACCTGAGGGCAGGCTAGAAAGCAATACGGGGATCAGAGAATACGGCTGTGCGGGGCAGATAACGCATGTGCTTCGCTTGCGTGTGCAGTGTAAGGGAAGGACGCGACGATGACAGGGGTCCTCACGCTCTACCGGACGTCGGTCGGCAAAAAGGTGATCATGGCAGTCACCGGCTTTATCCTCGTCGGCTTCGTGGTCTTCCACATGTATGGCAACACCAAGGTCTACATGGGCCCCGAGGTCTTCAACGCTTACGCGGCTGGCCTGCGCACGCTCGGCGAACCGGTCTTCGCCTACGAGCATCTGCTGTGGCTCGCCCGCCTGGTGCTGATCAGCTCGGTCGTGCTACACATCTGGTCGGCCGCGTCGCTGACGCGGCAGTCGCAGAAGACCACCGCGGGCAACGCCGTGGGCACCATGAAGCGCTACGGCGCTCAGAAGCGCCAGACAGGCTACGCTGCCTACACGATGCGCTACGGCGGCCTGCTGCTCTTCCTCTTCATCATCTACCACCTGCTGCACCTGACCTTCGGCGTCGTCGGCTTCGCCCCCGGCCAGTACCAGCACCCCGAGGGTGACGCGTACCAGGTGTACAGCAACTTCATCCTCGGCTTTAGGAACCCCCTGGTCTCGGGCTTCTACATTCTGGCGATGATCTTCCTGGGCCTGCACCTCTTCCACGGCGTATGGAGCATGTTCCAGACTCTCGGCCTGAACAACGCAAAGTACACGGGGCTGCTGCGGGGCCTGGCGATCCTGATCGCCTGCGTCGTCGCCATCGTCAATATCTCGTTCCCGATCGCCGTCCTGGTAGGCATCATCCCGCCGGCGGCCTAGCCCGGGCCACGTAGCGCCATCCCGAACGTTGAGGAGACTGATAATGAGCGTGACCAAGAACGAGACAGCTGTCCGCGCAGGGGTGCGGCCGGTTGAGTTCGTGACGAGCCTGGACTCGAAGGCGCCGGGCGGCCCGATCGAGCAGCGCTGGGACAAGCACCGCTTCGATATGAAGCTGGTCAACCCGGCGAACCGCCGCCGCTACACGGTGATCGTGGTCGGCTCGGGCCTGGCCGGCGGCGCCGCCGCGGCGACCCTGGGCGAGCAGGGCTATAACGTCAAGTGCTTCTGCTACCAGGACAGCCCGCGCCGCGCCCACTCGATCGCCGCCCAGGGCGGCATCAACGCCGCCAAGAACTACCGCAACGACGGCGATAGCATCTTCCGCCTCTTCTACGACACCGTGAAGGGCGGCGACTTCCGCGCCCGCGAGAGCAACGTCTACCGCCTGGCCCAGGTCTCGGTGAATATCATCGACCAGTGCGTGGCCCAGGGCGTGCCGTTCGCCCGCGAGTACGGCGGCTACCTCGACAACCGCTCGTTCGGCGGCGCCCAGGTCTCGCGCACCTTCTACGCCCGCGGCCAGACGGGCCAGCAGCTGCTGCTGGGGGCCTACCAGGCCCTCGAGCGCCAGATCGCCGCCGGCACGGTGCAGATGTACTCGCGCACCGAGATGCTCGACCTGGTGATCGTCGACGGCCGCGCCCGCGGCATTATCACCCGCGATATGGTCACCGGCAAGGTCGAGCGCCACGTCGCCGACGCGGTCGTGCTGGCCACCGGCGGCTACGGCAATGTCTTCTACCTGAGCACCAACGCCAAGGGCTGCAACACCACGGCGATCTGGCGGGCCCACCGCAAGGGCGCCTTCTTCGCCAACCCCTGCTACACCCAGATCCACCCGACCTGCATCCCCGTCACCGGCGACCACCAGAGCAAGCTGACCCTGATGAGCGAGTCGCTGCGCAACGATGGCCGCATCTGGGTGCCCAAGAAGAAGGGCGACACCCGCTCGCCCCAGCAGATCCCCGAGGCCGAGCGCGACTACTACCTCGAGGAGCGCTACCCCAGCTTCGGCAACCTGGTGCCCCGCGACGTGGCCTCGCGCAACGCCAAGCAGGTCTGCGACGATGGCCGCGGCGTCGGCCCCGGCGGCCTGGGCGTCTACCTCGACTTCGCCGAGAGCATCAAGCGCCTGGGCAAGCATAAGATCGCCGAGCGCTACGGCAATCTCTTCGATATGTACGCCCAGATCACCGGCGAGAACCCCTACGAGGTGCCGATGCGCATCTACCCGGCCATCCACTACACCATGGGCGGCCTCTGGGTAGACTATAACCTGATGAGCACCATCCCCGGCCTGTTCGTCGCCGGCGAGGCTAACTTCTCGGACCACGGCGCGAACCGCCTGGGCGCCTCGGCCCTGATGCAGGGCCTGGGCGATGGCTACTTCGTGCTGCCCTACACTGTCGCCAACTACCTGGCGGGCGTCAAGCCCGGCGGCCTGGG
>JAAXUL010001437.1 GCA_013336035.1 Chloroflexales bacterium | reverse complement strand
CAGCGGGCCGCCGTGGTCGTCGGCGTGGGCCATCCCCCCGGCCGGCGCCGCGCCCTCGATCGCCACGGTGCCCTTCATGCCAGCGGCCGCGTGGCCCGGGATACTGCAGATGAAGCCCAGCCCGGTTGCCGGAATGCTCACCTCGCCCTCGACGGTCGTGCCGGGGTTGGCGGTGATCCGCATGCCGTCGTCGAAGGTGAGGTCGTGGGGCAGGGCGCCGCTGTTGACCAGCTTGACGGCGTAGCGGCCGGGCGCCTTCACCGTCAGATGGGCCGGCTCGAAGCCCATCTCGATGCTGCGCACCTCGATTGTCTCCAGCACAGCGGCCGCGGCGGCAGCGGGCGCGTCAGGGATTGCGGCGGCCTGTGGGGCCGCCGGTGCGACGGCCACCGGGGCCACGATGGGGTGCGACGTGCGCATGACGGGGGCGGTGTCGCTGCATGCGCTCAGGCCCGCAGCAAGGGCGATCGTCGCCCCAAGGGCGGCCGCGCGTGTCGAGATCCGGGTAAACATCGGAGAAGCTCCTCCTGGTGAGGCGGCGGGCCCTTGCCCGTCGCCCTGTCGTATCGCTGTCCATATGGTATGGCGCTACGACTATCCAGGCTGTGAGATTTCTCACAACGTGACTACTATGCTGCCAGCAGCCGCGCCAGCCCCTCGCTCAGCCCCTCGGGCGAGGTCACGGGGCGTAGCTCGGCGACGGCGGCCAGGAAGCGCGGCACGTCGAACTGAGCGACCACGGCGGCCTTGCGCAGCTCGGGCGGCAGCAGGTGCTGGAAAGCCCCCAGGTCCAGCAGCGGCTCGTACTGGCGGTAGCTATCGCGCAGGTAGCGCGTCACCTGGGCCTCGCTCCAGGCCGGGGCCGCGCGGGGCGGGTCGGGGACAAACAGGGCCAGCCCGATCGCCGGGCTCTCTTGCGCGGGCACGGTGTAGCGCAGCAGGTCGAGGGCGGCGCGCCCGTAGAGGTCGCCGAGCCAGTGGAACCACCAGTGGCCCCCGGGGGCCGCGACGAAGGGCGCCTCGCCCGCGGCCAGCCCCAGCTGATCCGGCAGCAGGCGCGCCAGGTCGTAGCCGAGCAGCTGGCGCCCCGAGCGGTAGATCGGCGGGCTGCTCTGGCCCTCGCCGGCCTGGGCCGTGACCCAGACGGCCTCGCCGTCGCTCCAGGCCACGCGCACGGGCCGCCCCTCCAGGGTCAGCTCCTCGCGGCTCAGCCAGAGGGCGTCGACGCGGGCGACGGTCTGCCCGCTGTGCTGGTCGCGGATCTCGATGGTGGGCAGGTCGCTGACCTGGATGTTGCTGTGGATGCTCAGGCCGCCCGCGCGCGGCCCGGCCTGCTCGTCGTAGAGCTGGTTCAGGCGCGGCCCGGCCCGCCACTCGCCCGGCCGCCCCGGGGCCAGGCAGTCGCGCTGGGTCAGCTCGCCGACGATCGCCGCCAGGTCCGCCGGCTCGAGCAGGCCGGCGAACAGCGCCCGCAGCTCGGCCAGGCGCAGCGCCGCCGTGGGGCTCTGCTTGATCAGGCTGAAGATCTGCTGCACGGCCACCGCGGGGCGGAAGGGCGCGGAGCTGTGGCGCGGTGCAGCTGTGGGGCTGTGGGCCTCATCGAGCAGGGCCTGGAAGAGCAGGCGCTCGAGGGGCGTGCGGGGGCAGCAGGTGACGCGGGCGGCGCTGCCCCGGCGGTTGGCCCGCCCGACGCGCTGGGCGAACGAGGCCGGGCTGCCCGGCGGCCCGATCAGGATGGCCACGTCGATGCTGCCGATGTCGATGCCCAGCTCGAGCGTGCTGCTGGTGAAGCAGAGCGCCGCCTCGGCCGCGGCGAACCCCTGCTCGATCTCGCGCCGTCGCCGCGGGTCGAGGTTCGAGTCGTGGGTGAAGACGGCGCCGCCGAACGAGCCGGCGGCGCGCACGGCGGCGGCGTAGCGCTCGACCTCGGCGCGGCTGTTGCAGAAGGCCAGGGCTTTGCGCCAGCCGCGGGCCCGGAAGCCCGCCAGGTAGGCGTGCAGGGCGCCGTCCTCCTCGAGCCCCATGGCGACCAGATCGTCCTCGATCGGCCGCCCGG
>JAAXUL010001436.1 GCA_013336035.1 Chloroflexales bacterium | reverse complement strand
ATGCCTTGAAGATATCGGGCGCGAGTGTGCCAACCGTCCGCGCTGCCCCCTCGCCCTGCGCGTCGATCGTGCCGTCGCCCCAAAAGAGGATGAGCGACTGGACGCGCTGGGCATCCGGGCCGCCCTGGCTGGAGAGCAGGCGCTGCTGCACAGGCTTGGCGAGGGCCGGCAGGTTGCGGTCGGGGATGCCGGCCGCGAGCTCCTTCGCGGGGGGCGGGAAGCTGCCCGCGATCACTTTTGGCCCATGGGTCTGGAGCACGTCGAGGATGACGTGGTAGAGCAGCGAGCGCGGCGTGCGGGCGAGGGTCGTGCTGTCGAGCCGCTGGTAAATGTTCCAGATCGCGCGCTCATTGAATGGGTAGAGGCCCACCTCAACCGGCGGGCCATCGGCCGGCCCGATATTCACCGCGCCGAAGGCGGCGTGACAGGGCTCGCGGTGGGGACAGTCGCCACAGCGGTTCGGCAGATGGTCGGGCCGTGCGCCATCCCCGAACCAGATCGCGATACCTGCCTTATCGGCGCGCATCGCGTTCAGGTAGCGCGCCGACAGGTCGGCGGCGGCAGCCCGGCTCTGGAGCAGCCCGGCCTCGGCCTGGTCGCCCGCCCCGCTGTTGAGCGTCAGGTGGTGGCTGACCCGCTCGCGCATGTTGTCCGGGAAGCGGTCGCGGAAGTAGCTGTCGGTGATGCCGACCACCGAGGTCATGCGGCAGAAGTCGCGGTTGGCCTCGCCGGTGTGCTGGGTCGCCAGCACGTCGATCAGGCCCAGGTCGATCCCGGTGAAGGCGGTGATATCCTCGATCAGCAGGGTCAGCCCTTTGCCCTGCCGGCGTAGCTCGCGCCGCAGGTCGTTAAATGTCTGGCGCAGGTCGTCGGCCGAGAGGGAGACTGTGCGGCTGATCGCGTAGTCGAGCAGGCGGTTCAGGTAGCCCGCCAGATCCGCGCGCAGGTCGGGCTTGAGGTCGAGCGCGCTGGCCAGGTCGCGGGCCTCGGGGTAGCCGTGATCATTGAGCGTGCGCAGCAGGGCCGCGCTCACCTGAAAGTCGTCGGCGGTGAACTCGGGGCGGTCGCCGGCCGCCTCGGCTTGCCGCCCGGCGGTGAGGAAGACCGCAACCCGGTCGATTGGCCTGCCCTCGGCCTGCAAGAACTCGCGCACCGTCGGGTCGAGCAGGAAGTTCTGGATATTCCGCCGGATCTTGCCCTTCGCCGACTCCTCGCGCTCGTAGGTGGCGACGCGCAGATTGTCGAGCAGGCTGTCCTTCAGCGCGCGGGCCGAGAGGCTGTCGGCCGCGCCGCGCAGCTTCTCGATCTGCTGACGCAGGGCGTCGCCGCCAACATCGAGCCTGGCGATGATCTGGCGCAGCGTGCCCAGCAGGCTGTTCTGGGCGCGCTCGATCAGCAGCACCGCCTCCTGGCCGCCCACCTCACGCTCGTAGCGCTGATGCAGCCAGCGGATCAGGTGCGACTTGCCGGTGCCGGGGATGCCCTGGATCACCGCGAAGATGTGCCGGTCGCTCTGGGCGCCGTGAATGAGCTCGCTCAGCAGGTCGGCCTCGCTCATGGCCTGCCCGCCGCCGGCGTGCGCGTCGCGGATCTGGCCGAGCGGCGCGTGGGTGGCCATAAAGTCCGCGATGTCGATCGCGATGGCCTCCTTGTTAATCACCTCGCCGACTCGCTCCTGCTGCCAGCACTGGTGGGGCCTGAAGTCGCTCATGCGGCCCTCCTGCGGCGGATATGCGATACCTGAGCGACGGGGTGGCCGAGGGCCGGGTAGAGCTGCCACTTTGTGGCAGCGTCGGCGACAAGGCTGAGATCGATCGTGCCGGCCTCGTGCAGCACGCGCAGGCCGCTGGAGAGCATCAGGCTCAGTTGGCTGCCGCGTGGCTCCGCGCCCCGGCTGGCCTGCCAGCAGCGGTCGAAGAGCACGCCGCCGACGATCTCGGGGCAGCGTTCGGCGAGCAGATCCAGAAAGGCGCCAAAGGTGACGGGGCGCTCGCCCTCGGGGAGCAACTGGTCGAGCAGCGGCTCCAGCCGGTCGTGCGCGTCAGGGACAACCAGGT
>JAAXUL010001435.1 GCA_013336035.1 Chloroflexales bacterium | reverse complement strand
GGGCGCCACCGAGATCGCCCTGCTGCCCGCCCTCGCCAACCGCCACGGCCTGGTGGCCGGCGCCACCGGCACCGGCAAGACAGTTACGCTCCAGGTGCTCGCCGAGAGCTTCAGCCGCATCGGCGTGCCGGTCTTCGCCCCCGACATCAAGGGCGACCTCTCGGGCATCAGCCAGCCCGGCGCGGTGAAGCCGAAGCTGCTCGAGCGCATCGAGCGGCTCGGTCTGCCCGCGTACAGCTGGGAGGGCGCGCCCGTCGCGCTCTGGGATGTCTTCGGCGCCCAGGGCCACCCGATGCGGACCACCATCTCTGAGATGGGCCCCCTGCTGCTCGCCCGCCTGCTCAACCTCAACGAGACCCAGGCCGGCGTGCTCACTCTGCTCTTCCGCATCGCCGACGACAGCGGCCTGCTGCTGCTCGATATGAAGGACCTGCGGGCGATGGCCCAGTTCGTGGGCGATAATGCGAAGGAGTTCACCACCAGCTATGGGAATATCTCGGCGGCGAGCGTGGGCGCCATCCAGCGCAACCTGCTGGCCCTCGAGGGGGAGGGCGGCGAGGCCTTCTTCGGCGAGCCGGCCGTCACCCTCGACGACCTGCTGCAGACCGACGCGAATGGCCGCGGGGTGGTCAATCTCCTCGTCGCCGATAAGCTGATCCACTCGCCGCGCCTCTACGCTACCTTCCTGCTCTGGCTGCTCTCAGAGCTGTTCGAGCAGCTGCCCGAGGTCGGCGACGTCGAGAGGCCGAAGCTGGTCTTCTTCTTCGACGAGGCCCACCTGCTCTTCGGCGAGGCCCCCAGGGCGCTGCAGGATAAGATCGAGCAGGTGGTGCGCCTGATCCGCTCGAAGGGCGTGGGCGTCTACTTCGTCACCCAGAGCCCCGGCGATATCCCCGAGAGTGTGCTCGGCCAGCTGGGCAACCGGGTGCAGCACGCCCTGCGGGCTTTCACGCCTAAGGACCAGAAGGTGATTAAGGCTACGGCCCAGAACTTTCGCCGGAACCCTGAGCTCGATACCGAGGCGGCCCTCACCGAGCTGGGCGTCGGCGAGGCCCTGATCTCGCTGCTCAATGAGCAGGGCCAGCCCGAGGTGGTGCAGCGGGCGATGGTGGTGCCGCCCCGCAGCCAGATCGGGGCCATCACCCCCGAGCAGCGCCAGGCGATCATGCAGGCTAGCCTGCTCGCCGGGGCCTATGACACCGCCGTTGACCGCGAGTCGGCCTACGAGCTGCTCAGGGCCCGCGCCGAGGAGGCCGCCCAGGCCGCCGCCGCCGAGACGGCAAAGAAGCAGGCTGAGACGGCAAAGAAGCAGGCTGAGACGGCAAAGAAGCAGGCCGAGAAGGAGGCCCGCGAGGCCGCTAAGCAGGCTGAGACGGCAAAGAAGCAGGCCGAGAAGGAGGCCCGCGAGGCCGCTAAGCAGGCCGAGGCGGCCCAGCGGCAGGCTGAGAAGGAGGCCCGCGAGGCCGCTAAGCAGGCCGAGCGCGAGCAGCACGAGCAGCAGCACCAGCTCGAGCAGATGGCGAAGGGCGCCTTCAAGTTCCTCAACAGCCGCAACGGCAAGTCGATCGTGCGCGGGCTCCTCGGCGGTATCACGGGCAAGGGGCGCTAGGGCGTCGGTAGGGTATTCCTTATCTGGTGCGTGCGGCTGCGCCGCACCGCACCAGTAAGCGGAATGCTTGCGGGGCGCCGGCCGCGCCTATGTGAGCAGCACGCCCACCGGCCAGGTGCGCCCGCAGTCGGCGCAGACGCGCTCGGACGCCGAGCCGGCGATCGACTCGACGCCGTAGGCGCGCACCTGCCCGGGCCGCGTGATGCCGTAGGCCGCGCCGCGCCCCTCGTCGAGGGCGTAGGCCCCGCCGATCAGGCAGGTGCGCCCCGCCGCCAGCATATCGAGCATCCAGGCCTCGCGCAGCCCGGGCGGCGCCAGCAGCTGCAGGGCCAGCAGGCTTACGCACGCCGCCGCCCAGCCCGACTCGACCAGGGTGGCCGGCTCGGCCCGCAGGTCGCCGGGCGCGGCGT
>JAAXUL010000598.1 GCA_013336035.1 Chloroflexales bacterium | reverse complement strand
CCGCGGGCAAGATCGAGGCCGCCCGCACGCGCGTCCATGGTGACTACCACCTCGGGCAGGTGCTCTACACCGGCAAGGACTATATGATCATCGACTTCGAGGGCGAGCCGGTGCGTCCGATCAGCGAGCGGCGCATCAAGCGCTCGCCCCTGCGCGACGTGGCGGGCATGCTGCGCTCGTACCAGTACGCGGCCTACAGCAGCTACTTCAGCCGCATCGGCGCGACAACCGTCTCGTCGGACGAGGCGGCCCGTCTGCGCCGCTGGGCCGACTTCTGGGCCTTCTGGGTCAGCGCGGCCTTCCTCAACAGCTACCTGACCTGCACCACCGGCTCGCCGATCGTGCCCACTGCCAGGGGTGACCTCGAGACCCTACTGGAAGTCTTCGTGTTGGAGAAGGTGATCTACGAGATCGCCTACGAGATGAACAACCGCCCGGCCTGGCTGAGCATCCCGCTCAGCGGCATCCTGCGCCAGGTTAGGACGTAGGCTCCACCACGGTGCCTGAAGGGTGAGGCGGGGCCCGGCCCCGCCTTACCAGCCGCCCGTTAGCGATAAGGAAACACGACAGCATGTCGGAAGAGACAAAAACTACCCGGCGTAGCCGGAACAAGAAGGCCGCCGACCCTGAAGACACCAATAAGCCGGAGCTCGCGGCTGAGGTGCCCGCGCCCCTCGTTGAGGTGCCCGCGCCCGACATTGAGGCGCCCGCCGCGCCCCTCGTGGAGGTGCCCGCGCCCCTCGTTGAGGCGCCCGCGCCCGACAGCGCCGACACCGCGATCGCCATCCCGATCACACCGCCGCCAGGCTCGCCGATCCTCACCGACGACGACATCTACATCTTCAACGAGGGCAACCACTTCCGCCTCTACGAGAAGATGGGCGCCCACCTGCTCACGCTCGACGGCCAGGAGGGCACCTACTTCGCGGTCTGGGCCCCCAACGCCGAGTATGTGGCCGTGATCGGCGACTGGAACAACTGGCACGCCGGCATGAGCCCGCTCAAGCACCGCGGCAACTCGGGCATCTGGGAGGGCTTCATCGCCGGGGTGGTCAAGGGCGCCTGCTATAAGTTCCACGTCTCGTCGCGCTTCCACGCCTACAAAGAGGACAAGACCGACCCCTTCGGCACGCTCTACGAGGTCCCCCCGCGCACAGGCGCGGTGGTCTGGGACCACGACTACGAGTGGGGCGACAGCGGCTGGCTCCAGACCCGCGGCAAGCTCCAGGGCCTCGCGGCGCCCATGTCGATCTACGAGGTGCACCTCGGCTCGTGGATGCGCGTGCCCGAGGAGGGCGGCCGCTCGCTGAACTACCGCGAGATCGCCCACCGGCTGGCCGACCACGTCAAGCGGGCCGGCTTCACCCACATCGAGCTGCTGCCCGTCACCGAGCACCCCTTCTTCGGGTCGTGGGGCTACCAGACCACGGGCTTCTTCGCGCCCACCAGCCGCTACGGCACGCCGCAGGACTTCAAGTACTTCGTCGACCACCTGCACCAGCAGGGCATCGGCATCATCCTCGACTGGGTGCCCTCGCACTTCCCGACCGACGGCTTCGGCCTGAGCTACTTCGACGGGACGCACCTCTACGAGCACGCCGACCCGCGCAAGGGCTACCACCCCGACTGGGGCAGCTACATCTTCAACTACGGCCGCAACGAGGTGCGCAGCTTCCTGATCAGCTCGGCCCTCTGCTGGCTCGACAAGTACCACATCGACGGCCTGCGCGTCGACGCCGTGGCCAGCATGCTCTACCTCGACTACTCGCGCAAGCAGGGCGAGTGGATCCCCAACGAGTACGGCGGCAACGAGAACATCGACGCGATCATGTTCCTGCGCCAGTTCAACAGCGAGGTCTACAAGAACTTCCCCGAGACCCAGACCATCGCCGAGGAGAGCACGGCCTGGCCGATGGTCTCGCGCCCGACCTACGTCGGGGGCCTGGGCTTCGGCTTCAAGTGGGACATGGGCTGGATGCACGACACCCTGTCGTACTTCCGCCGCGACTCGATCCACCGGCGCTACCACCACAACGAGCTAACCTTCCGCGGCCTCTACATGTTCACCGAGAACTACGTGCTCTCGATCTCGCACGACGAGGTGGTGCACGGCAAAGGCTCGCTGCTCGACAAGATGTCGGGCGATGTCTGGCAGAAGTTCGCCAACCTGCGGCTGCTCTACAGCTACCTCTACGGGCAGCCGGGCAAGAAGCTGATCTTCATGGGCTGCGAGTTCGGCCAGTGGCGCGAGTGGAAGCACGACGAGAGCCTCGACTGGCACCTGCTGATGTTCCCCTCGCACCGGGGCGTGCTCGACACGCTCAGCGACCTGAACCGGCTCTACGTCAACGAGCCCGCGCTCCACGAGCTCGACTCTGACCCGGCAGGCTACGAGTGGATCGACGCCAACGACGCCGACAACAGCACCTACGCCTTCCTGCGCAAGTCGCGCTCGGGCGAGATGATCCTGGTGATCATGAACTGCACCCCGGTCGTCCGCACGAACTACCACATTGGCGTGCCGCGGGGCGGCTGGTGGCAAGAGCTGTTCAACAGCGACGCCAAAGAGTACTGGGGCAGCGGCATCGGCAACGCCGGCGGCGTGATGGCGAGCGAGGACCCCAGCCACAACCGGCCCTTCTCGCTCTATGTCGACCTGCCGCCGCTTGGGGCTCTGTACTTCAAGAGCATCGGGTAAGTTGAGGGGAGGTTCGGAGGGGCCCTGCCCCTCCGAAGACTATAAACTATGGCTGAGCGCTACATCTGCATCCACGGACACTTCTACCAGCCGCCCCGCGAGAACCCGTGGCTCGACACGATCGAGCAGCAGGACTCAGCCTATCCCTACCACGACTGGAACGAGCGCATCACCGCAGAGTGCTACGAGCCCAACGCCGCCTCGCGCATCCTCGACGGCCAGAACCAGATCGTCCGCATCGTCAACAACTACAGCCGCGTCAGCTTCAACGTCGGCCCCACGCTGCTCAGCTGGCTCGAGGAGAAGGCCCCGACCGTCTACGAGGCCATCATCGCCGCCGACGACGAGAGCGCGCGCCTCTTCGGGCGCGGCTCGGCCATGGCCCAGTGCTACAACCACATGATCATGCCCCTGGCCTCGCGCCGGGATAAGGTCACCCAGGTGCTCTGGGGCATCAAAGACTTCGAGCACCGCTTCGGCCGCCGCCCAGACGGCATGTGGCTGCCCGAGACCGCGGTGGACATTGAGACGCTCGAGATCATGGCCGAGCAGGGCATCAAGTTCACCGTGCTCGAGCCCCACCAGGTCAGCCACCTGCGCAGGCTGGGCGAGCCGGTCTGGGCCGACGTGCGCGGCGGGCGCATTGACCCCACGCGGCCCTACGCGGTGCGCCTGCCCAGCGGGCGCAGCATCGCCGTCTTCTTCTACGATGGCCCGGTCTCGCGGGCGGTGGCCTTCGAGCGCCTGCTGGTCAACGGGGCCACCTTCGCCGACCGCATCGCCGGCACGTTCAACGAGTACCGGCCCTGGCCACAGATCGCCAACATCGCCACCGACGGCGAGACCTACGGCCACCACCACCGCCACGGCGAGATGGCCCTGGCCTACGCGCTCCAGTATATCGAGGAGCGGGGCCTGGCGAAGCTGACCAACTACGCCAGCTATCTGGCGACCTACCCGCCCACCCACGAGGTGCAGATCGTCGAGAACACCGCCTGGAGCTGCGTCCACGGCGTGGGCCGCTGGAGCACCGACTGCGGCTGCAACAGCGGCGGCAACGCGGGCTGGCGCCAGCACTGGCGCGCGCCCCTGCGCTCCTCGCTCGACTGGCTGCGCGACACCCTCGCCTCGAAGTTCGAGGGCCTCGGGCGGCGCCTGCTCAACGACCCCTGGGCCGCCCGCGACGACTATATCAGCGTGGTCCTGGACCGCTCGAGCGCGGCGGTCGACGCCTTCCTGGCCCGCCACGCGCGCGCGCCCCTCGACAATGGCGGGCGCATCGCCGTGCTCAAGCTCATGGAGCTCCAGCGCCACCTGATGCTCATGTACACCTCGTGCGGCTGGTTCTTCGATGACCTGGGCGGCATCGAGACGGTGCAGGTGATCATGTACGCCGGCCGGGCGATCCAGCTGGCCCGCGAGCTGTTCGGCGACGACTGCGAGACTGCCTTCCTCGAGCGCCTGGCCCGCGCCCACTCGAATGACCCCATCCACGGCGACGGCCGCCAGATCTACGAGCGCAAGGTGCGCCCCGCCGTGGTCGATCTGCGCAAGATCGGCGCCCACTACGCCATGTCGTCGCTCTTCGACGGCTACGAAGAGCGCGACCGCGTCTACGGCTACGAGATCGAGCGCGAGGACTACCACGTCATCCCGGCCGGCAAGGCCCGCCTGGCCCTCGGCCGGATCAGGATCGCCTCGACCGTCACCGGCGAGGCCGCCCGCCTCAGCTTCGGCGTGGTCCACCTGGGCGACCATAATATCTCGGGCGGCGTGCGCGACTTCCCGGGCCTCGAGGCCTACAGCGACCTGGTCGAGGAGATCACCGAGCTGTTCCTGCGGGCCGATATCCCGGGCGTCATCCGCCTGGTCGACCGCAACTTCGGCCAAGAGTCCTACTCGCTCAAGCTGCTCTTCGGCGACGAGCAGCGCCGCATCCTCAGCATGGTCCTCGACACAAGCCTGGCCGAGGCCGCGGCGGCCTACCGCCAGATCTACGAGCACCACGCGCCCCTGATGCGCTTCCTGGCCAGCATGGGCACGCCCGTGCCGCGCGAGTTCCAGATCGCGGCCGAGTTCGCGATCAACACCGAGCTGCGCCGCCTGATCGAGGCCCCGAGCCTTGAGCTCGATCGCATCTATGTCCTGCGCCGCGAGGCCACCCGCGCGGGCGTGACCCTCGACGCCGCCGGCCTCGGCTACGCTCTCGCCCGCAGCATCGAGCGCATGAGCGAGGAGTTCCGCGAGAACCCCGAGGACGTCGAGCTGCTCGGCCAGCTCGACGGCGCCGTCGGGCTGGCCCACACGCTGCCCTTCGAGGTCGATATCTGGAAGGCCCAGAACGTCTACTACGATCTGCTCAAGGGCATCTACGCCGAGTTCCAGGAGGAGGCCGCCCAGGGCTACGCCGATGCCCGCCAGTGGATCTCAGCCTTCACCTCGCTGGGAAGGAAGCTGAGCTTTCGCGTGCCGTAATTCCCCGCCGCCCCCCTCACCCCCCGCTCCCGCAAGGGCCGGGGGGGCTGAGGCGCGGAGCGACTAGAAGGGAGACCTATGGCCACAGCAGAGCAGCCCCGGCCAAGCGCCGCCACAGTGATGCTCAGTCAGCTGCCGCACCGCCCACCCCGCGCCACCTATAGGCTCCAGATCACGCCCACCTTCCCTCTAGATCGG
>JAAXUL010000078.1 GCA_013336035.1 Chloroflexales bacterium | reverse complement strand
CGGTTCTTGAAGAGTCTGAGCGGCAGCAGCGGCTCTTTGCCCGCCCGCTCCATGGACCTGACGTGCCAGAAGAACCAGGCGAGCAGCAGCGCGCCGATCAGGACGAACACCACGACCGGCGAGATGCCGCCCTGGGGGATCAGCACCGTCCCGCCGATGGCGAAATCCTGCTTGGCGCGGAGCCAGCCGTAGGTAGAGATCTGCAGAATGCCGATCACGATGAAGAAGAGGCCGGCTGCCGACAGAATGGTCCCGACGATGTCGAGCCTGGGCTTGGCGCCCTGCACCCCCGGGTCGGTGATGCGCCGGCCCAGGAAGATGATCAGGACGGCGATAAGCGCTTGCAGCACGAAGTTCACGCGCCAGGTGGCCACGCTGGCGATCAAGCCGCCAATCAGCGGGCCTGCCGCCGCCCCGACGCCACCGGCGGCGCTGATCGCGCCAAACGCGCCGGCCCGCGCCTTCAGATCCGGGAAGAGGACGGTCGCCAGGATGTAGACGGGCGGGATGAGCAGGGCCGTCCCGAGGCCCTGGCCGATGGAGTAGCCGGCGATCAGACCAGGGAGCCCCTGGGACACTGCCGCTAGCAGGGCCCCCGCCCCGTAGACGAGGAGTCCGAGCCTGAAACAGGCCTTACGGCCCCAGATGTCGGTCACCTTGCCGCCCGGGATCATCAGGGCGGCCATCGTGAGCGTAAAGGCGGTGATGGCCGTCTGGACACCGCTGACCGTCGTCGCGAGGTCGCCGGCGATGTCGCTGATCGCCACGTTCATCGTCGAGCCGGCGAAGCTACAGAGGAACTGTGCCAGCACCAGGGGCATAAGGATGTCCCGCGGGCGGAGAGCCGATGTCTGCGCAGCCTGATTCACGGTCCTCGCCATGATTGCCACTCCTTGAGGGTCACGGTCTTCGCCATTTATGAGCTATTCGCGCACTCACGGGGCTTCCGAGCCCTGGCCCACCGCCCGGGCGCGACGCGCCTGCGAGTCCTTGGGCTGCTCGGGCCGCAGGTCAGGGCGGAGCTCGCGCAGCACGACCAGGCCAGAGGCGATTAAGGGTACGGTGAGCAGGGCCGCGAAGAAGCCGCCGAGCAAGCCGCCCACGAATAGCCCGAAGAGGATCAAGGCCGGCGGCACATCGACCGCCTTCGCGAAGGCGTACGGCGCCACGAAGTAGACGCAGCCGGCCCCGATCACTGCCTGGCAGATCCAGACCAGCAGGGCCGTGGTCGGGCTGACCGTCGCCGCGGCCGTCACCGACAGCACCATGCCCACCAGCCCGCCCAGGTAGGGGATGAACTCGAGCAGCCCGGCGACCACGCCGATCTGCAGGCCGAACGGCACGCCGAAGAGCAGGTTGACGGCGCTGTAGGTCACGGCGTAGTAGCTGCAGATGGCCAGCTGGGCCACGAACCAGCGCGACAGGCCGGCGCTGACCGCCCGGGTCAGGCTGATCGCGCGGGTGTGGTAGCGCGCCGGCAGAAAGACCCGCATCAGCGCTGGGGCGGTGTCGCGATTGCCCACCAGGGCGAAGACGATGGAGAATGATACGAAGGTGGCGAAGCCGAGGAAGCCGATCTGCCCGACCAGGGTGCCGACGTACTGCGCGGCCGCCTGGAGCGTCGCCGCCACCTGGCTGGTCACATTGCTGGCCAGCGCACCCACTTCGGCTGAGCGCGTTGCCGTCTCGATCTCAAGCGGCAGCTTGGCCGCAAGGGTCTCGAGGTTGGTGGCGAGCTGGCCCAGGCTGTGGAAGAGGATCGGCAACAGCAGCAGGACCAGGCCGGCCAGCACGGCCAGGCCGCCGAAGAGGGCGAGCCCGGTCGTGAGGCCGCGCGAGAGGCCGCGACGCTCGAGCTTGTCGGCGAGGGGCGCGATCAGCAGCGCCAGAAACACCGTCAGGAGCAGGAGCAGCACCACGCTCCGCAGCAGCGGGAGGGCCTGGACGGCCAGGAAGATCGCCGGCCCAAGGGCCGCCAGGGCCAACCAGGTACGCCAGTTGAGCTGAACCGCCATGATGGCCTCCTCGCCAGCGCGTGCAGCAATCTGGCGCCTGGCACTGTGCTGCTCGATGCTCGCGCGTTATCGCCGCCGTCCAACTTCCACGGCCCGCCCAGGCGCAGAGGCTCTCCCGACCTCCAGGAAGTGCTGGGCGTCGAGCCGGCCGTAGAGCTCGATCAGCTTGGCGACCAGGCCGGTCCAGCCGGTCTGGTGGCCGGCGCCCAGCCCCGCCCCGTTGTCGCCGTGGAAGTACTCGTAGAACAGCACGTAGTCGCGCCAGTGCGGGTCGCTCTGGAACGTCTCGCTGCCGCCGTAGACCGGCCGCCGGCCCTGCGTGTCCCGCAGGAAGATGCGGGTCAGCCGGTCTGCGATCTCTTTCGAGACCTCGAAGAGGTTCATCAGCTGCCCCGACCCGGTCGGGCACTCCACTTTGAAGCTGTCGCCGTAGTAGAGGTAAAACTGCTGCAGCGCCCGGATGATCAGGGCGTTCACCGGCATCCAGATCGGCCCGCGCCAGTTCGAGTTGCCGCCGAACATGCCCGTGTTCGACTCCGCCGGCAGGTAGTCCACCCGGTACTGCTGCCCGTCGACGTTGAGCACGTACGGGTGCTCGGCGTGGGCCTTCGAGAGCGAGCGGATGCCGTAGGGGCTGAGGAACTCGTCCTCGTCGAGCATGCGCGCCAGGATGCGCCGCAGCCGCTCGGGGGTGACCAGGGCCAGGATGCCTCGCTCGGCCACCCCCTGGCTCCCCGGCCCGGTGGGGTGGATCGAGTCCCGCAGCTCGGACATCTGGTTCAGGCGGGCCATAATCCCTGCGGTTGCCAGCGGGGTGCGCTCACGCTGCCAGGCCTCGATCACGGTGGTGGCGCAGAGGGGCAGCAGGCCGACCATCGAGCGCACCTTCAGGCGGTGGGCGCTGCCGTCGGGCAGGCGCAGCAGGTCATAGTAGAAGCCGTCCTCCTCGTCCCACATCCCATCCGCCCCGCTCCGGTTCATCGCCGCCGCGATGTAGAGGAAGTGCTCGGCGAACTTCAGGACCATATCCTCGTAGACCGGGTCGTGGGCGGCCAGCTCGTTGGCGATCTCGGTCATGTTCTGGCTGAAGAGGGCCATCCAGGCCGTGCCGTCGGCCTGATCCAGATACCCGCCGGTCGGCAGCGGCGAGGAGCGGTCGAAGACCCCGATGTTGTCGAGGCCGAGGAAGCCGCCCTCGAAGACGTTCTTGCCCGCGCGGTCCTTGCGGTTGACCCACCAGGTGAAGTTCAGCGTCAGTTTGTGGAACATCAGCCGCAGAAAGTCGACGTCGGCCTCGCCGCGCAGGGCTTGCTCAGTGCGGTAGAGGAACAGGGTGGCCCAGGCGTGGACCGGCGGGTTGACGTCGCCGAAGTTCCACTCGTAGGCCGGGATCTGGCCGCTGGGGTGCAGGTAGCGCGCCCGCAGCATCAAGGTCATCTGCCCCTTGGCGAAGTCAGGGTCCACGATCGCCAGCGGCAGGGTGTGGAAGGCCAGGTCCCAGGCCGCGTACCAGGGGTACTCCCACTTGTCGGGCATGGAGATGATATCGTCGTTGAGCATGTGGAACCAGGCCTGGTTGCGCGAGTAGTGGCTGTTGGACTGGAGCGGGTGGGCGTGGCGCTCCTCGAGCCACTGGTCGGCGTGGAAGCTGTAGTGCTGCTTGCTCCAGAGCATGCCGGCGAGGGCCTGGCGCATCACGGCGGTCGCGTCAGGGGTGGTGCCGGGCGGGGTCAGGGCGGCATAGAAGGCGTCGGCCTCGCGCAGCCGCATGGACAGGAGCTCATCAAACGGCCGCCCGAAGGGGGCGGCAGCACCGTTCTTCTTCGCGCGCTGCCCGCCAGGGACCTGGTCGCTCAGGCGCAGGCGCACAGAGGCCGACTGGCCCGGGCCGAGCGTCAGGTGGTAGTCGGCGGCCATTTTGGTGCCGCGCTGCTCGGGGTTCACCGCCCCCTCGTCATGGTGGAGGAGGTAGTTGTTGATCCCGTCCTTGACGTAGGGCGTGGCATTCGGGTGATCCGGAAAGAGGCGCGCGTTGTTGGTCTCGTTCTCGGTGAAGAGCAGGGGCGCCTCGCCCTCGCACGCGAGGAAATAGGTACCAAGGCCGGCGTGGGTCGCCGCGACCACGCGCATACCTGCTGGCCCCTCGACCTGTTTGAGCTCCGGCCTGGAGGCGGGCCGGCGCAGCCAGGAGGCCCAGTCGTTGCGAAACCAGAGGGTCGGCAGCAGGTGCAGCTCGGCCGGCTCAGGCCCCCGGTTGAGCACCGTGATCTTGATCAGGAGGTCGTCGGCGTCGGCCTTGGCGTACTCGACAAACACGTCGAAGTAGCGATCCTCGGCGAAGACGCCGGTGTCGAGCAGCTCGTACTCGAAGTCGTCGCGGCTGCGCTGGCGGCTGGTCTGGATGAGATCGTCATAGGGGAAGGCGGCCTGGGGGTACTTGTAGAGGTAGCGCATCCACGAGTGGGTCGGGGTGGAGTCGAGGTAGAAGTAGTACTCTTTGACATCTTCGCCGTGGTTGCCCTCGCTGTTCGAGAGCCCGAAGAGGCGTTCTTTCAGAATGGGATCGCGGCCGTTCCACAGGGCCAGGGCGAAGCAGAGGCGCTGCCCCTCGTCGGAGATGCCGGCCAGGCCGTCCTCGCCCCAGCGGTAGGCGCGCGAGCGGGCCTGGTCGTGGGTGAAATAGCTCCAGGCATCGCCGTCGTCGCTGTAGTCCTCGCGCACCGTGCCCCACTGGCGCTCGCTGAGGTACGGCCCCCACTTTCGCCAGGGCGCGCCGTTCCGCGCCTCGTCCAGCCGCTCCTGTTCTGTTGCCACCGCAGCCTCCTCTAAACACAGGTTAGCCCAATGCCAGCCATCCTTCGTGGCACAGTGGCGCGTATGGAGGAGTCGTATCTGGCGCAGGAGGATGGCTAGCGGCGGTTGCCCACAGGATGCTTATAGCTGATCGTGGCACCTGCGCACACGCTCTCTTCGGACTGAAAATCTTGGCCGGAGGGATGTGTCCGCCCTGATCTCTCTGGACGGGCGGAACGCAAACCATGGGCGCTGGCCATCCTGAAAGACCAGTACGCACGGCCCCCTCGGATGTCGCAATTCAGCCGATGGAGATCTATCATCAAGTGCATCGAGATCTGATAGGACCCCTAGAGAGGCAGAAGCGATGAGCGCTCGGCTGGATACTCCGCGCGGCACGGTGCTGATCCCGGACCCACCCATTGCCAACGCGCTGTTCAACACAACCCGGTTTGCCTGGCTGTGGCTGATCATCCGCCTGTACCTGGGCTGGCAGTGGCTCAGCTCCGGTTGGGGCAAGATCAGCGGCGGCACCTGGGAGAGCGGTGAGTCCCTCAAGGGCTTCTGGACGAACGCGGTCACCATCCCCGAGGAGGGGAAGCCGGCCATCGCCTATGACTGGTACCGCGACTTCATCCAGTTCATGCTCGACCGCGGCTGGTACACCTGGTTCGCCGACCTGGTGATGTGGGGCGAGTTCCTGATCGGCATCGCGCTGATCGTCGGCGCCTTCGTCGGCATCGCCGCCTTCGCCGGCGGGTTCCTGAACTGGAACTTCATTATGGCGGGCACGGCCAGCACCAACGCCTTCCTGTTTGCCCTGGCGATTGTGCTGATGCTCGCCTGGAAGGTGGCCGGCTGGTACGGTCTCGACCGCTGGCTCCTGCCGGTGCTGGGCACCCCCTGGATGCGTGTCGAGCAGGCGCCTGCCACGCGACCAACGCCTGCGGGTGGATAGCGCTGCGTCCTCCCCCACACGTTGCCCCGTGGTGTATGAGCGCTGATTCGCCTCCGCCTGCGGGTCAGTCGCCAGTGGCTGATCGTACGTTGCCTGCCGGACCCCACGACAGCCGTACCGTGGTGCCGGCGCCTGGCTGGCTGACAATCTGCAGCACGGCACCGATCGCTTCAGCCCGCTCGCGCAAGCTGCCGAGGGCGCCCATGTGACTTTCAGTGGCGGTCAGGTCGAACCCTCTGCCATCGTCAGTGACCGCGACATCTACCCTGCCCATCGCGCTGACAAGACGCACCGTGACGGCAGTGGCCCCGGCGTACTTCCACACATTGGTGAGGGCTTCCTGCACTCCCCGGTAGAAGACGAGCTGAACATGCTCGGGCTGGAGCACACACGGGCGCTCGAGCACAAACTCGACCGGGATTCGCATTCGGCGGGTGAAGGCCGCGGAGAGCGAGCCCAGCAGCTCGCTGAGCGGTTTCTCGCTCAACGCGACCGGCCGCAGCTCGTAGAGCAGGGTGCGCATCTCGCTCAACGCCCCGCGCGTGAGCTCCCGCAGCTCATCGGCTCCGCGCTGCGCCTTCTCGGGCGCGCGCTGCACCGCCTCGGGCAGCGCCTCGGCGATCAGGCTGGCCGAGAAGAGCGTCTGGGATACGGCATCCTGGAGGTCGCGCGCGATGCGCAGCCGCTCCTCACTCACCGCGACCTCGCGGGCGTGCTCGTACAGCCGGGCATTCTCGATGGCGAGCGCGATCTGGTTGGCGAAGAGCTGGACGCGGTTCTGCGCGTGCGCACCGTAGGTACCCGCCGCGTGGGACGCGAGGCTCAAGATGGCGAGCACGCGCTCGCGCACCAGCAGCGGCACGCCGAGCCAGGCCCGCAGCACGCGGCGCTCGCCAAGCACGCGCTCGAGGGAGGCGAGCTCCGCGGTGTCGCCCGCCAGGTCCGTGATGACAAGGGGCTGCTGCGTGTTGATCAGGGCGCGCAGGATCGACGCGTGCTCCAGGTTCAGCCGGCTTCCGCGCACATGCGCTTGATTGAACGCGCCGCGGTAGGCGCCGACCATCACGTCATCGCCTTCGAGCAGGAGGATCGACGCCGCGTCGAAACCCTCGAGCCGCTCAAGCTGCTCCAGAATGCGATCCAGCAAGGGGAACAGACCAAGGGTGTCCATAAGCTGCTGCGACACTGCCAGCTGGATGACGAGCTCATCGCGTGACTGCCGCAGCGCGTCCTCGACCCGCTCGCGCTCGGCGATCTCGAGCGCAAGCCGGGCGTTCGCCCGCTCCAGCTCGGCCGTTTTCGCCGACAGCTGCTCGGTGCGAACCATCGTGTCGAGCAAGGCGCGGTGGAGCTGCTCCTCGTTGAGGCGGAGCTGCTCGGTTTGTCGATCGATCGTCTGCCGCAGACGGCGGAACTCGGTGATCTCGCGCGCGATGGCGCCGACACCGAAGAGCCTTCCGTCCAGGCTCCGTACAGGGTAGAAGCTCTCGCGCCAGATGCGCGTCTTGCCTGGCTGGGCGGGGGTCTCGCCAACAAGCTCGAGATCCAGGATGGGCGCGCCGGTGGCGAGCACCTGGCGCAGCAGCGGCTCGGCGGCAGCGGCGAGCTCGGGCAGCACCTCGCGGAAGGTCCGCCCGAGGTGTGCCTCGACGGGGAGGCCGTTGAGCTCTGCGAGGTGCGCGTTGATCCGCAGGAAGCGGAGCTCGTGGTCGAGGAGGGCGACGCCGATCGGGGCGCTATTGATCAGCGTATCGAGCAGGGCGCGCTCTTCCTCCGAGTGGCGTGCAGATGCCTCAGCGGACGTGTTGTCTCGATGGGGAGGCGTCATCGGACCTTACATGCGCTCCTTAGTTGCAGGTTAGTGTGCTGTAATTATACCGGCTTTCTGCCAGCTCAGGAAGTGTTGTGCCTGTTCTCTGGCAGCGCAGCGCCGGTACCCTTCAGTGATGTGGCTGATGTGTTTCCTGCACCATGCTTCCCTGCCCTGAATGCTCTGGCTCACACCCTTCCTTCAACCCGCGGGCGCCGTTGTCTGGCGGGCACCACGACAGCCGCACAGTCGTACCTTCGCCAGGCTGGCTGACGACGTGGAGCACGGCGCCGATCGCGGCGGCCCGCTCCCGTAAGATGCCCAGGGCGTTGTCGCCACTGCGGAAGCCCGCCAGGTCGAAGCCTTTACCATTATCAATCACTTTGACCTCCACCAGGTCTGTCGTGCTCATTGCCCACACCGTGACCTCGGCGGCCTCGGCGTGCTTCCACACGTTGTTCAGCGCCTCCTGCACCGCCCGGTAGAAGACGGTCTGGACCTCCCCCGGCTGGAGCACGCACGGCTCCTCGAACGTCAGGGTGATCGTGGCCCGCATGCGGCTCGCCACGGCGGCGCAGAGCGAGCGGAGCAGCTCCTGCAGCGGCTTCTCGCTGAACGCCGCCGGGCGCAGCTCGTACAGCAGCATGCGCATCTCGCTCAGCGCTGCCCGGGTGAGCTGTTGCAGCTGATTAGCCCCATGACGGGCGTGCTCCGGCGTGCGCTCCACAGCATCGGGCAGGGCCTCGGCGATCAGGCTGGCCGAGAAGAGCGTCTGGGAGACCGCGTCGTGGAGGTCGTGGGCAATCCGGGTGCGCTCCTCGCTCACCGCCACCGCGCGCGCCTGGGCGTAGAGCCGAGCGTTTTCGATGGCCAGCGCCACCTGGTTAGCGAAGAGCTGGACGCGGGCCTGCGCCGCCGGCCCGTAGTAGCCAACCTCGTGGTGCATCAGGGTGAGCACCCCAATCACCCGGTCTTTGACGATCAGCGGGAGGCCCATCCAGGCGCGCAGCATCTCCGTCTCGCCTATGATGGGTTCGAGGTAGGCCAGATCCTCAGGGTTGGCCGTCCGGTCGGCTACAATCAGCGGCTGGCGCGTGGCGAGCAGCGTACTGAACCGGCTCACGCGCCGAGGGTCCAGGCGCACCCCCCGCAGCTGGCGCGTGATCATGGCGCTGCGAAAGACGCGCACTACGAGCTCCTCCCCCTCGATGGTGAAGACGGCGGCCCCGTCGAACGGCTCGACCTGCTCAAGCTCCTCCAGGACCCGCTCCAGGAGCGGGTCAAGCTCCAGCATGGCGACGATCTGCTGCGAGATGACCAGCTGGGTGGCGAGCTCGTCCCGCGACCGCCGCGCATCGTCTTCGGTCCGCTGGCGCTCAGCGATCTCCGCCTCCAGCCGCCCGTTTGCGTGCTTCAGTTCCCGGGTCTGGGCCGATAGCTCCTCGGTGCGCACCGACAACTCGCGCGTGCGGAGCGCCACCTGCGCCTCTAGCTTGCGCTGCCGCGCTCGGGCGCGATACCCGCTGAGGGAGAAGAGGCTGACGCCCAGGGCGCCGAACACGGCCAGCCCCCCAAGCTGGACCCAGCCGCGCTCCCACAAGAACGGGGGGATGGTGATGGCGAGCGTGCGCTCTGGCCCGTTCCAGCTACCATCTCGACCAGCCGCGCGCACATGCAGCGTATAGGTGCCCGGGCCAAGCTTTGCATAGGTGACAAAGCGCTGCCGGCTGCCGACCTCGTTCCAGTCCCGGTCGACCCCCTCCAGCATATACCGATAGCGTGCTTGCTCCGGCGACCAGTAATCGAGGGCCGCGAACGCGAGGCTGAAGGTGCGCTCGCCCTGGCGCAGGCGCAGGGCTGTCGTCTCGTTGATCGCCTGCTGAAGGGGGGACTCCGGGCCAATCGCGACCGGCTGGTTGTTGATGCGGAAGTCCGTGAGCACCACCGGCGGCGCATAGGTGTTCGTGCCGATCGCCGCCGGGTCAAAGGAGATGAGACCGCCGAACCCGCCCGCGTAGATCGTCCCATCGCGGGCGCGCAGCAGGGCATTGCCGGCGAAGCCCTCGCTCAACAGGTCGATGCTGGCGTCATAGCTACGAAACGTCGCCGTACGCTCGTCGAACCGGGCCAGGCCGGCCAGGGTGCTGACCCAGAGCTGCCCGTCGGCCACGACCATCCCCTGCACCAGATTGCTGGGTAAGCCGTCAGCTTCTGTAAAGTGCGTGAAACTTCCCGTCGTCGGGTCGAAGCGGTTCAGGCCGTTGGTCGTCCCGACCCATAAGCTCCCGTGCTGGTCCTCGACGATCCTCGCGGCGTTGTCGCTGTTGAGACTGCTGGGATCAGTAGGGTCGTGGCGGTAGGTCGTGAAGGTCCCCGTCGTCGGGTCGAAGCGGTTCAAGCCGCCGTTCAGCGTCCCGACCCAGAGGGTGCCGCGCGTATCTTCATACACGTACTGGATGAAATTGTCGCTGAGGCTGTGGGGGTCATCCGGGACGTGGGTATAGGTGGTAACCACCCCGGTCGCCGGGTCGAAGCGGCTTAGCCCGCCCCCAAAGCTGCCCAGCCACAGCACGCCGGCCCGATCCTGGGTGATGGCCATGATCGGGTAGCTCTGTTCCGGGGGGGCGAGGCGGTAGCGGCGAAAGCGGCCGGTGGCGTGGTCGAAGCGGTTCAGAAACCCGCCATCTGTGGTAACCCAGGGCGTGCCATCCCGATCGACGAGGATATTCCAGACCAGGTCATCGCTGAGGCTGGTAGGGTCATCGGGCGTGTTGCGGTAGTGAACGAAGGCCTGGGTGCGTGGGTCCAGGCGGTTGACGCCGCCGCCAAATGTCCCTACCCACACGCTCCCGTCGCGGTCCTCGGCGAGCCCGCGCACGGTCCCTTCCGCGAGGCTGTCGGCCTGACCGGCACGATGGACGTAGCGCCGGAACGGCCAGTCGTAGAGCCGGAAGTAGCCGATGCCCCCGCCATCGGTGCCCACCCAGAGCAGCCCCGAGGTGTCTTCATAGAGCGCGTGGATGCTGTTCTGAGGCAGGGTCAGGGGATCGGCCGGATCGTTGCGGTACGACTGGAACCGGCCGGTGGCGCGGTCGAGGCGGTTGAGGCCGCCGCCCTGGGTGCCGACCCACAGGATGCCCGCCCGGTCCTCGTGGAGGGCCGTGATCACATCGTTGCTCAGGCTGGCGGAGTTGGCGGGGTCGTGGCGATAGTGGGTGAACCGGCCAGTCGCCGGGTCGAAGGCCGAGAGCCCGCTCCCCAGGGTGCCGACCCAGAGGGCGCCGGTGCGGTCTACCAGGAGTGAGCGCACGTTGTCGCTGCTCAGGCTGGCGGGGTTGGCGGGGTCGTGGCGGTAGTGGGTGAACCGTCCGGTCCCGGGGTCGAGGCGGTTGAGCCCACCGCCGGAGGTGCCGACCCAGAGCGCCCCCGCGCGGTCCTGGGCCAGCGAGGAGAGCGCGTCGCTGCTCAGGCTGGCGGGGTTGGCGGGGTCGTGGCGGTAGTGGGTAAAGTGACCCGAGGTCGGGTCGCGCCGGTCGAGCCCACCACTGGCCGTGCCTACCCAGAGGACGCCGCTGCGATCGACCAGGAGACCCGTCACGTCGTTCGCGCTTGGGCTCGTGGCGTCCTGCGGGTCGTGGAGGAAGCGGGTAAATTGCCCGCTGCGGAGATCGTAGGCCGCCAGGCCGTCGGTATAGGAGCCGACCCATATGCGATTGTCACGGTCTGTGGCGAGGGCCCAGATGATTGTGGCCTGTAGGCGCTCGGGGTCGTTCGAGTCGGAGGCGAGGGTAGCCATGGTGGAGCCGTCGTAGCGGTTCAGACCGAGGGTGCTGCCGAACCACATGAAGCCCCGTTGATCCTGGAGGATGGTGCGTACGGTCGGGTGGAGCAGCCCCTGGGCGACCGTGAGCCGCCGGAACGCCGGGTCGACGGTTGACGCACTCGGCGTCGCCTGGGGCTGGCGTGGTGTGGCGGCGACATAGGCGGGCAGGCCCAGCAACAGGGCCGCCGCCAGCAGGATGAGGGGAAATCGCCAGGGTATGAGAGGTGGGGAGCAGGAGGAGCAGGAAACGCCTTGTTTCGCCATCGGCTTCCTGAGATGCCGCCCGGGGTTACAAGCGTACAAATATAGCGCCGAAACGACCTAATGTGCTTTCATTATCGTTCAGCGATGGGGCTTTATCCATTGCGCATACCATAACATAACATGCCCAGGCTGTCACCACCGTTCGGTCACGGCTACCCTCATCCTTCCCGACAGCTTTCAGATTGTCACCTTAGATGGGCGCGTGCCCCAGCGTCTCGACATCCCCCACTCGGATAAGCGAGCACTGATCCGGGTGAGCTATAAAGGAACGCATCACCTGTATCTCGTAGCCTGAGCGCGCATTCGCTACAACTATGCACAGCGGGGCGGCACGCTCGGTCGCCAGAACCTAGGATAGTGTGGGGGCAGATCTATGGCTCGACTCGTCGCGCTTGGCGATAGCTTGACTCAGGGTTTTCAGAGCGGCGCCATCTTTCGCACCGAGTGGTCGTACCCCGCGATGATCGCCCGCGCCCTGGGGCTGAATATCCCGCTGGAGTTTCGCGTCCCGCGCTTTCCGGGGAGCGGGCTCCCGCTCAACATCGAGGCGATGTTGCGCCGCATGGCCGCCAGCCTCGGCCCCGACGTCAGCCTCGGCGAGTGGCTCCTGCAGTTCCCGATGCTCCTCAACCAGTTCGTCGACGAGGTCGAGGATCTCTACGAGCGCGGGGCCGGCGCCGGCCCCGCCGCCTACGGGGGCGTCTACCATAACCTCTCCGTCTGGGGCTTCCGCGTGGCCGACTGCTACAGCGTCAGCGCGGGCTACGCCCGCCAGGCGGTGGCGAACGAGGAGGGCGCGATCATCGACGACTTCCTCGGCCTGCCCTCGGCGCCGATGTACCGCACCGCCTGCCGCGTCTTAAACCCACGCCAGCGGCCCGAGCGCGAAGGGTGGACGATGATCGACAACCTCCGCCAGATCCTCGCCGAGGACCCCGACGGGATCGAGAGCTTGATCGTCTGGATCGGCGCCAACGACTGCCTCAGCACCGTGCTGGAGCTGAAGGTCAAGCCGATGGGCGACAGCGACATCCCCGACGACCCGCAGGCGCGGCGGCAGTGGAACCTGACCCACCCGACGATCTTCGCGCAGGACTTCCGCCGCCTGACGGACCAGATCGCCGCGCTGCTGCCCGAGCAGACACAGGTCTTCGTGGGTACCATCCCGCACGTGACCATCCCGCCGGTGACCCAGGGCATCCCGCCATTCGACGGCACCTACTTCGCCTACTACGGGCGCTTCTTCGCTAACCCCAGCAACTTCAGGCCACTGCTCCACTCCCACCTTACAGGCACCGACGCGCAGTTCATCGACCAGACCATCGACCGCTACAACGAGTCGATCCGCCAGGCGGTGACGCACCAGGGCGCGCGCTGGCACCTTGTCGATCTGGGCGGCATCCTGGATCAGCTAGCCGTCAAGCGCAACCAGGCCGTGGCCACCCCCGACCGGCCACTCCGCGACTACTACGCGGGGTTGGGCATCACCGATCACCCGCTGCTCCACCTGTCGCCGGTGCCGAATGTGCTGCGCCTTGGCACGCGCGAGCTCGGCGAGCGCTACGCGGGGGGCCTCTTCAGCCTGGACTGCTTCCACCCCTCGACGATCGGCTACGGCATCGTGGCCGAGGCCATCCTGCTCGCGATGCAGGCGGCGCAGATGCTGCAGGCCAGCCCGCTGCGCCTGAACTGGCAGGAGATCATCGAGCACGATACGCTGCTGCAGAGCTCGCCGAGCCTCTGGGACGACATCATCGATGCGGCCGAGCACAACGCCCTCTTCTGGGACGCGATCTTCCGCGCCATCACCTGAGCAGAGGAGGCTACTATAGGAGGCGCTATGACTACGGAGACGGCTGCGACCAGCAACTACGCGCGCTACTGGGCCGCGCCGTTCAATCGACCGGAGTCCTACCCGCTCGCTGCTGAGCCCGACCCTGCCCGTTACCGGCCGATCGGCCAGTGGCTCGGTCGCCTCATCCTGCCCACCGTCGCCGAGCGCCAGCAGGTCATGGGCGCCTGGCTCGAGGTGCACCACGCCCCCGACAAGTATGGCGACCTGGTCGGCCAGCGGGTTCAGCTGCGCTGGGAGAACACGCTCGCGCTCAACGCCGCCCTCTGGGGCGCCTCCCGCAGCGTCGTCTTCGACGACGACTCGCGCGAGGCGATAGCCAAGGGCACCGTGCTCGCCGAGCGGGTCAACGGCCTGGTCGACGTGACCCCCCTCGAGTCGTTGGCCGGCGCCCACCCCTCCGACGATGTCACCGTCCGGCTCCAGGGCCAGGTGCGAGTCGACCGGGCGCCGAGCGACGGCGGCGGGCCGATCCTCTTCGCCACGCGCATGCCCGCCGAGGTCACCGGCCGCTTCTACGCCCTGGTGACCTTCCTCGGCCCCTCCGGTCAGGGCGACGGCTACCACGTATCACCCCGACAACCGCCCGCGAGTCGTGGCGCGAGGGCGACCGGGCTCTGCTCATCCACCTCTACGGCGGGATCGGGGGCGAGAAGCCTGAGCCCGGTGCCAAGACGCCGCTCTACTGGGGGCACTTCGCCTTCGGCGAGGCCACCGTGGTCTGTGAGCCGCTGGCGGGCGATCTGGTCTTCGACATCGTCTACCACCAGGTCTACGCCCACAACCCCGACGGGCTGAGCGCGGGGGCCCACCACTACAGCCGCTACAGCGGCGACCGCCAGTACGGCTGGGCGGGCGTGCGCCCGCTCCAGGATCTGCTGATCAAGCTTGACGCCATCACCGGCGCCTTCACGCTCTGGGGGCGCTCGCTCACGGTGCTCGATACGATTATCGCGGCGCTGGAGGTGATGGCGGCGCGCTACCGCATCGCCGACGGGCGCGGCGGCACCAGGGTGGGCGCGGCCAACAACTGCGCCCAGGACTCGGCCCAGGCGCTCTACATGGCCATCCGAGGCATTAGCCGGGTGCTGGCCTCGCGCGGGGATGTGCGGGCAGAGCTCTCGGACACGCCCGAGGAGGCGGAGCGGCTCGCCCAGCTGGAGCAGGTGGGAGCGGAGCTACGGCAGGTGCTGGTGCCGTGGTGCGTCAGAGCGATCCCTGAACGGCGTGGCGCGACGGCGCCGGCTCAAGCGTATGAGTAAAGGAGAACCCGCATGGCAGAGAAGACCCCTACCCAGCTGGTCGTGGCGTCCTTCGCGAGCGAGGACGGCGCAGACAGCGCCGTCGAGGCGGTCAAGCAGGTCCTGAAGGAGAAACACGTGAAGGTGCGCGAGGCGGCGGTGATCCGCAACGACGCCAATGGCAAGCTGCACATCCGCGAGCGCGGCGACCTGCGGGCCGGGGGAGGCGCGGCCAGCGGCGCGGCAATCGGCGCCGCGGTCGGTCTCTTCGGCGGGCCCCTCGGCGCGCTGGTCGGCGGGGCGACTGGCGCGGCCATCGGCGGGCTGACGGCCAAGCTGCGCGACACCGGCGTCCCCGAAGAGCGCATCAAGGCGATCGGGGCCGCGCTCGCGCCCGGCACCTCGGCCCTCGTCGGGATGGTCGAGGAGTCCCTGGTCGGCGAGGTCGAGGCTGCGCTCAAGGCGGCCGGCGGCACCACCCTGTCCGCCGCCGTCAGCGAGACCGTCGCGAGCGATCTGGCCGCCGGCAAGGATGTCGCCTACGACGCGCTGCCGGCCGCGGGCAGATCGGAAGAGCACAC
>JAAXUL010000597.1 GCA_013336035.1 Chloroflexales bacterium | reverse complement strand
GCCACGATTTTGCTCAGGGGCGCGAGGGTCGCCGGGTCGAGGGCGCCGGAGAGCAGGAGGGCCGGCACGTCGGAGCGGGCGAGCTCGTCCGAGGCGGCGGGGAGCTGTGGCACCTGCACCACGGCGCAGCCGGCCGCCGCCTTCGCCAGGTCGTCGGTCACGAACTCGCGGTACACCTCCGGCACCGCCTGGAGATCCACGCCATCGAGCGAGGTGATCGGGTCGTCGCTACAGTTGACGGCGAAGTGCATCACGTCGGAGGTGGCCAGCTCGCCGGGGGGCTGCGGGGCGTACGTGGCGACGGCCGCCGGGTCGAGCCCCTTGAGCGCGTAGATCGCCGCCGGCAGGGCGGTGGGGTTGGTGTAGGCCTTTAATAACAGACTGTCTATGACGCTGAAGCCGTTGACGACGACCTCGGCCTTCTGGCCGTCCTCGCTGTCCACCGCGACGGTCTGGGGGTTGGCCTGGAGCCGCGCGTAGACCTCGCTCAGCACGGCCTCGAGGTCGGGGTACGCGGCGTTGCAGGCCGCATTGGTGGCGCAGGCCTCAAAGGTCGTCCGGAACGATCGCACGATATCTACCTGCTGGTCGTAGGTGCGAAAGCTCACCGGCATGATCCCGTCGAGGATGACGCCCTCCAGGATCGCGGGGTGGTTGCGGATGAGGAACTGGCCGAGGATGGTCCCGTAGGACTGGCCGTAGTAGAAGATCTTGTCATAGCCGAGCGTCTCGGCGATGGAGACGATATCGGCGGCGTTCTCGTCGCTGGTGTAGGCGGCGAGGTCCACGCCCTGGGCGGTGAAGGCGTCGACGCAGGCCTGCAAGCCCTCGCGGGCCTTCGCGACGCGCTCCTCGGGGCCGAGGCGGTTCAGCGCGGCCTCGTAGTTCGCCGCGTTGACCGCGGGGCAGACGAGGTCAGGCCGGGCGTAGCGCGTGCCGCGCTGCGAGAAGAAGACCACGTCGTGCGCGGCGAGGATGCCGCCCCAGAGCGACGGGAGCTGGACGCTCAGGGAGTACGCTTGTGTCGAGGTCAGCATGAAGCCCTGGCCGCCCGGCCCGCCGGTGCCGACCACCAGCGGGGCGGCGGGCTGCTCGGCGCTGGCGCGCACGCGCACGACGGCCAGCTCGATCGTCCGCTCGCCGCCCGCGTGGCGCTCGGGCACGGTGACGTAGCCGCAGTCGGAGCGGGCGACGAGCGGCTCGGCGACATCAAAGCTCGCGCAGGGCTCAGGTGTCCAGGCCGCGCCGAAGCCGGCGGTGGGGGCCGTGGTGGGCGCCTCGGCGGCGACGGTGGGTGCCTCGGTCGGGGCGACGGCGGCCGCGGTGGGCGCGGGCACGGCGGTGGCGGTCGGGGTGATCGGGGTCGTGGCCGAGGGGCCGCAGGCCGTCAGCAGCAGCGTCATAAGGGCAGGCACGAGAAGCAAAGCATTCCTTGGCATGGTCGTCCCTCCACTTGATAGCAGGTGTGACGTGCTCCGCTCAGTTCGCCGGCACGAACTCCAGTGTGCCCCCGTCGGCCATCAGCTCGATGATCAGGTTCGCGCCGTCGAAGCGGTAGAGCGCCGCGCCGCTCAGCAGCTTGAGCAGCTGATCGCCGCGCGACCCGGCGGGGCAGGCGACCAGCGTCGTCAGGCCGAGCTTGAGCGTCAGCGTGCCGCCCTCGGCCTCATAGGTGCCCGCGGCCTGGTTGCAGTCCGCCTTGATCGTCAGCGCCCCGTCGGCGCCGAAGCTGAGCGTGTAGCTGGCCGGCTTCTCGACCGTGAACTGCTCGGTCGCCCCGCTGTACGAGGCCCACTGCCAGGCGTTGGCCCGCAGCTTCGCCGGGTCCTCGCCGGCTGCTGTGGTGGCCGCGGGCGCCGTGGCCGAGGTGGGCTCCCCCGCGGGCGCCGTAGCCGCGCTTGGCTCAGCCGCGGGCGCCGTAGCCGCGCTTGGCTCCGCCGCGGGCGCCTGGGCCGCTGTGGGCGCCGCGTCGGGGCTGGCCCAGGCGTTGTCGTCCGGCGTGACGTCAGTGTAGATGCCGGCGTCGAGCGTGAGCGTGGCCAACTCCTTCGTGCCGCTGATCTGCACGATCGCCGCCTCCGGCGACTCTTGCCATAGCGCGGGGCTCTGATGGAACGTCTCGCTGGTGCCATCGGCGTAGGTGGCCACTACGTCGAAGGGAATAGGCATACCGCCGACGTTTTTGACCTGCACTGTGACGCCGCTGTCCGTCTTCTCTACGCCTGCTACCGTCAGATCGACGTAGTTGGGCTCGAAGAACCAGCGCTGGAAGAACCAGTTCAGATCCTGGCCCGACACATCGTTGAACGTGTTGAACATATCCCACGGCAGCGGGTGCTTGCCGTTCCAGCGCTCGATAAAGGCGTTGAGCGCCTGCTTGAAGGCCTCGTCGCCCACCAGTTCCTTGAGGGCCAGGTAGGCCAGGGCCGGCCGCTGGTAGGCATTGAAGCCGACCACACTGTTACGCGTTGAGTCGGCGGGGTAGATGATCGGCAGGTCTATACCGGGCAAAGTTCTGGCCATGTCCGCCATACGGAAGGCCCGGAAGAGATTGACGCCCTTCTCCGCGCCCAGGTCGGCCACATCGAACAGATACTCGAAGGCAGTCGTCCAGCCCTCGTCCATAGAGGGGTAGCGCCGCTCGTCGATGCCCATGTAGAACGGGAACCAGCTGTGCAGCAGCTCGTGGGCCGCCACCATCCGTGAGGTTACGCCTTTCTTCGCCTGCTCCTCTTTGATAGCGGGCGAGTCGTTCACCATCATCGGGTACTCTTCGTCGGCGCCCCCGGCGAAAATCGTGGTCTTGCTGTAGGGGTAGGGCACGCCCGGCCACTGGGTCGAGCCGAAGCTCAGCGCGGCCCGACCATCCTCAACCATAGTAGTGTAATCAGTCGCATCGCTCGGATAGGCCGCCTGCACGCTCGCCCTGCGACCGCTCGCCGGATCTACCACCACGCTGCCCGCGTCCCACACCCAGTGGTCGCTCAGGCCGAGGGCGAAGTCTGAGACGTTGTCGGCCTTCCAGCGCCAGGTGACGGTGTCGCTCTGGGTGGTGACAAGACCCTGCTGAGTTTCTTCGGGGCTGGCGATCTTGACCACCTGATCGCTGGTGAACGAGTCGGCGAGGCGTTTGGCGTACTCGGGCTGCAGCACCTCGTCGGGGTTCTGCAGGTCGCCGGTGGCCCAGACCACAAAGTTCTTCGGCGCGTTCACGCTCACCGTGAAGTCGGCGAACTCGTTCACCGCCTCGCGGCCGCTGCGCGCCGTGAACTCATCCAGGTCAAAGTTGAGGAGTAAGGGTGATTCGGTGCCTGCGTACAGGGCCACACGGGGGTAGAAGTAGGCCAGGTAGAAGGACGTGTCGTCGATTACGCCCTCCTTCCAGCCGTTCGCGGGGGCCAGATCATAGCTCCAGGTCGTATCGACCGTGATCGAGGCGCCGCTCGCCAGTGGCTCTGCGAGCTTGAGAATGGCCGCGGTCTGGCCAAACGGAATGAACTGCCCCGGGATGATCGGCTGGCCGTTCAGGCGCACCTCGCCGATCGTGATTCCGTCGTTGAGAAACTCCGCCGGCATGTGCTCCTCGCGCAGCGCCACCGGCTTGTGCACATTCATGTAGAGCCTGAGGCCGAGTATTGGCATCGGGTTCGGGCTATTGTTGGTGTAGGTAATCGTCTCGGTCGCCGAGATTGTGCGGCTCGGCGGGGCAATCGTGATTGCAATATCATGCACCGACCTGTTCTGCCAGTAGTTGGGGCCGGGCTTGCCATCAGGGCTGTGGGTGCCGGCCGCGAAGGCGGCCTTCACCTCGCGGGGCATATACAGCTCTGCCGGCGCCGCGGCCGGCGCGACGGTCGCTACCTCAGTCGGCGCGATCGTCGCCGCCGCGGCGGCAACCGTCGGCACGGGCACGGTCGTGGCAACCGGCGCCTGGCGGGCGCAGGCCGGCAGCAGCATGGCGGCGAGGAGACTGAGCGGGAGCAGCTGGCGCAACGTGTGTTTGTTCATAGCCTCATGCGTGTGCAAAACGTGCGTGATCCGCCGCGCTCACGGTGAGCGCGGCGGTCGCGTGCCCGGTCACTGCGGATACGCGTAGGCCTTCTCCAGGCGCGGGAAGTCGGCCGGGATGGTCTTGCCGTAGAGCCAGGTATCCCACACCTTGCTCAGGTCGCGCCCCGCGATCTGCTCGGCGGTGGCGATAAAGTCCTTGGTGACGACGGGCTTGTCCCTGTGCTCCTCGTAGAAGGTGCGCAGGATCGTGAAGAAGGCCTCGTCGCCGACCTCCATACGCAGGTTGTGCAGCGCCAGCGAGCCGCCCGGGTAGGTCGGTATGAAGAGCAGGTAGACGCCCGGGTCGACCGGCGGGAGCACCTCCCCAGGCTTGAGCTGGGTCACCCCTTCAATCTGGCCGAACTGCTGTCCGTAGGTAAGCTGCTCGTCATAATGTTGCTTGATCACAGCGTTGTACGCTTCGACGCCCTGGGTCTTCTCGATCCACAGGGCCTCGGCATACTGGGCGAAACCCTCGTGCAGCCAGAGATCGCCCCAGTCGGCGATGGTAAGCGTGTTGCCATACCAGTGGTGGAACAGCTCGTGGGCGATGATCGTTTCGCCAGCCACCGGCACCGCCTCGTCGTCGAAGGCCGAGAGGGTCTGGGTCTCGAGGCCCGATGTATCGACGAAACCCGGCACCACGATCGCGCCGTACACGTCGAAGGGGTACGGGCCCAGCAGCTGCTCGAAGAAGACCAGCATGTCGCCGGTCACGTTGAAGCTGTCGATCATGGCCTGATCGGCGCCCTGCGGGAAGTAGTTGCGAATGGGTACGCCGTTGGGCGCCGTGCTCTCGTGGAGCTCGAATGGGCCGATGGCGACCAGCGTGAGCTCGGTGACCATCGGCTGGGCCATCTCCCAGACGTAGGTCTTCGTATCGGCGTCGACCGGGATGACCTCCTGCAGCACGCCGTTGGCGGCGGCGACGTTGGGGTCATCGACGGTGATACGGAAGGTGTAGGTCGCCTTATCGCTCGGGTGATTGTTCGAGGGGAACCAGGTCATCGAGCCGTCGGGCTGGCCCACGGTTGCGAAGTAGCCGGGGCTCCACTCCTTCCAGCCGGTGGTGGACTGGAGGAGCGCCAGCGCCGGGTCATGGTAGGGCTGCGGCTGGCCCGCGTAGGTGACGGCGACGGTGAAGGTCGCGCCGGCGGCGATCGGGCTGGCAGGGGTAATCTTCAGCTCTTGCCCGCTGCGGCTGAAGTTCGCCGCGGCGCCGTCGACCGTCACGGCGCTAACCTCGAGGCCCAGAAAGTCGAGGTCGAAGCTCGGCAGCGCATCGGTCGCCAGGGCCTCGATCGTGGTCGTGCCGCTGATCACATG
>JAAXUL010000596.1 GCA_013336035.1 Chloroflexales bacterium | reverse complement strand
ACATCATTCGCCCGGCGCTCCAGCAGTTCTTGAGCGACCCGAGCGCCGTCCTCCGTGGCTTCCCTCAGGTCAGAATGGCGCGCTAGCGCCCAACTGCGTAAGTCCTAAGACAATTGTATGGCTATGCTAAAAGGGAGGGAACGACGATGGCTTCGAAGACGGACTTCACGCCCGAAGAGTGGCAGACGATCGGCCTCGCGCCGATCATCACCGGACTCTACATCTCGATGTCCGACCCAAGCGGCCCGATCGGCCTGATCAAAGAGACCTTCGCCTCGGCCTCCTCGATCATCGAGGCCGCCAAACAGCCCGACGCCCTCCAGATCGTGAAAGACCTGGCCGCCGACATGGAGGCGAAGACCCTCAAGCCCGAGCTGCCCAAGTTTAAGAGCGCCGACGAGGCCGCGGCCTTCGCCAAAGAGCAGCTGACCAAGGCGGTCGCCCTCATCGAGGGCAAGTCCCCCGAGGATGCCGGCGCCTACCGCCAGTGGCTCTACGATACCGCCAAGAAGGCCGCCGAGGCGGGCAAAGAGGGCGGCTTCCTCGGCTTTGGCGGGACCGCCGTCAGCGAGAAGGAGCAGGCTGCCCTTATCCAGATCGCCGCCATCCTCGGCGTCACCCCCGCCTGAGCCCAGCCCCGCTAAGGGGCGCAGCGTGCTGCGCCCTACCGCATCACCCTGCCCAGCCCGGCTCGTACCGCGCCGCTCGTGATCCGTGGTATAACTGAGGCGGTCCCCTCACACCTTCGTGCTACCAGGAAAGCCCCCCATGGCCCCATACGAGCTGCTGCACGACCCTGACCCCGCCATTGACACCCTGGCCCGTGACCTCGAGCAGGCCCGCGAGCCGAGCTACCCGCTCACCCTGCTCGTGCGCCGCATCGCCGGCCCCGTACCCGCCGAGCCCGCGCCCGCCCTCGACGCCCTCGCCGCCGAGGCGGGGTACCGAGGCCTGGGCCCTGGCTGGGTCGAGGTGCCCCGCCGCAGCGCCGCCAAGATCCTGCTCCACATCATCGGCGGCGAGCTCGGCTACCCCGCCGAGGTCATGCCCCGCGAGCGCGCCGAGGCCCTGGGTGCCAGCTTTCTCGCCCTCTTCGCCGAGGGCTCGCGCTACTTCACCAACGGGGCCGTCAGCGGCGACTTCGCCATCTATGATCGCCACGGCGCCGAGGTGCTGGGCTGGCGCTCGCTCAGCGAGGCCCCCTTCGACAATGGTGTGATCGCCCTGGGGGGCGAGCGCGTCGGCCTGCTCTGGGCCGAGGACGCGCCATAGGGGCGGAGCATGCTCCACCCGTGGGACCGCCCCAAGGCGAGGTCACTACACTTTGCGCTTCTGCTGGTGGCCGGCCTCGACGATCCGCATATGTAGCAGCAGGTTCGGGTAGAGCAGGTTCAGGCGCTCGAGGGCCGGCGCCGGCAGGGCCCAGACTATTGTCGGCACAACAGCTCGCGACGTGGCGCTACGTGGCCGCCCGTAGAGGGCCGAGCGCCCGCCGAAGAACTCGCCGGGCTCCCGCAGCACCTCGATCTCGGCCCCCGCCTCATCGATGAACAGCACGGCGCCAGTCACGAGCATATAGCCCTCGTAGCCCGCCTCGCCGTGGGCGAAGAGCTGCTCGCCGACCGCAAGCTGCCGCGGCTGGAAGTCCAGGGCCAGGTCGAGCCGGCTGGCCCACGGCAGCTCGCGCAGCACCGGCACCTGCGCCAGCCAGTCGGCCCGCTCGCACGCGTCGGTCAGGCCCAGGCGCCGCGCCACCGGCGCGAAGGCCTCGGCGGTCAGCCGCAGCAGCTCGACCGGCCCGCGGGCCATCATCGTGCTCGAGCGGGCCTCGCCCATAATCGCGCCGCGCTCGCCGATGCTGCTGCCGCGCCCGAGCATACGCACCTGGGCTCCGCTGATCCGGATCTCGACCAGCCCCGAGTGCACGATATAGGCGCAGCCGTCCGAGGGGTCGCCCTCGCGTAGGATGGTCGCCCCATCGGGCCACTCGACCACCTCGGCCAGATCGGCCAGGGTGAGCCGCTCGGCGATCGGCAGCCGCGCAAAGAGCGGGCAGGCCGCGATCGTCTCGACCACCTCGATCTGCGTGTCGTCAGGGAGGGGCGCCCCTACGCCCACCACCAGCCCGCTCCCGGCAAACTCGATCTGGCCCGCTAGCGCCGAGCTATCCGCGGGCAGGTTATGCTTGCTCGTGTGGGCCAGCACCAGGCGCTGGCTCTTTGCCGTCAGGGCCTGCAGCAGCCGCGGCGTGATCGTGCTGTGGATCGTTCCGCCGCCCACGTCCTGCACCAGCACGCTCGCCCCCTCAGCAAAACGCATCAGCTCCTCGCGGCGGCCTGGCAGCAGCACGCCCGCCTGCTCTAGCTCGGCGAACCACTCCTCGTCGTAGCGCATATCGCCCGAGTAGCAGACGCCGCCGACCCGCACGGCGATCGTCGGGATCGAGTGGACCGCGTAGATCGCCTCGAAGCGGCGCCCGTCCAGATCGAGCGGCACCCCCGGGTCGAGCCGGTAGAAGTCGAACAGCGCCGCGACATCCTGGGGCGGCAGGGCGAGCATGGCGTTCAGCACGCGCAGCAGGCTCTGGTAGATCATCTCCGAGGTCACCACGCGCACCCTGTGGCTGCCCATCAGGATCAGCTCGGGCAGGCCCGCCAGATGGTCCTCGTGCAGATGCGAGAGCACCACCTCAGAGATGTGGCTGGACGAGACGCCCAGGTTGCCCAGGCGCATCATCACATAGGCCGCCGCGTCGAAGAGGGTGGCCTGGGTCTGCACGGTGGTGCCCAGATAGGCCAGGAAGCATGTCGTGATCCCGGCCGGGTCGAAGCCGTCGCTGCCGCCGATAAACTGAAGGGTCAGCTCCTGGCGGTGCAGGGGGCGGGGCGGGGCCAGGGTCAGCGGCAGAGCCACATCCGTGATGCGCGTGCTCACCCGGGCGACTACCTCGTCATCCTCGTAGAAGACAAACTCGTCGCCCTCAAGGGTGAGCCTGGCCGCGCCCAGGTTGCCGCCGCCGGACTCCAGGCTGACGATATCGGCCATATCGTCGGGGCGGGGCGATCGGCCCAGCGGGGGGAAGAAGGCCACGGCGGCGCACTCGCTCTGCACCCAGGCATCGGCCCCGTAGAGCGCCGGGTCCAGCGGGCCGCTGATCGTCTCCTCGAGGATAGCCCGCAGGCGCCTGGCCTGGCCCTCGGTGACCGTCACCAGCAGCGCCTTACGGCCCTTCACAAAATAGTTCGAGTAGATCAGAAACTCGACGCTGGCATAGTTGATCCCGCGCCGCACAAAGCCGCTTGAGCCAAGCTCCCGGCCAGCGGGCACGTCGGGCGGCAGCAATATGATCGCCGGGGGGGTGACACCATTCGCCAGCAGATACTTTAGCGTCTCGGGGGGGCAGTTTACCAGGACATCGCCGGCCCGTGTTGAGACCACAGTGACGGTGTTGGGCAGGGCCCTAACACGCTCGGGGAAGTCGGTCTCTGGGATAGCGCTACTCATCAAGGGGCTTCCTTTCGCGGGCGGTTGGTGCAGCCTGCCTGCCAGATGCCAGTGGCGGTAAGCCTTCCCCCACGAGGGGTAAATAAGTAAACGGGGCGAGTTCTGGTGTTCGCGTAGTATTATCGCACATCTCACTAGTGCCCGCACGGCGCTCCGCCGCGGCCCTATGCTATAATGGGTCCAGCTTTGAGAGGGTGCGGCCCTCCCTGCACATGATCGCTCAGGCCACGCAGCAGGCGCCCCCCCGCTGTGTCGCCGATGGAGGCATGATTCTATGTCTGGCCATTCGAAATGGCATACGATTCGGCGCTCTAAGGGCGTCGCCGACCAGCGCCGCGGCCAGCTCTTCACCAAGCTGGCCAAGGATATCACCCTCGCCGTGAAGGAGGGTGGCGGCGGCGATCCCGAGATGAACTTTCGCCTTCGCCTGGCTGTCGATAAGGCCAAGGCCAACAACATGCCGAACGACAGCATCCAGCGGTCGATCGACCGCGGCCTCGGCAAGGGCAACGAGGCCGCCCTCGAGGAGGTCTACTACGAGAGCTATGCCCCCGGCGGCGTCGCCCTCTTGGTCGAGACCGCCACCGACAACCGCAACCGCACCAACTCGGACGTCCGCGCTACGATCAACAAGGCCGGCGGCAGCCCCGGCGAGCCCGGCTCGGTCAGCTGGATGTTCGAGCTCAAGGGCCTGATCACCGTCGACCTGGCCGGCACGCGCCTCGACCCTGACGAGGTGCAACTCGCCGTTATCGACGCTGGCGCCGACGATGTCGAGGCCGATGGCAGCGAGCTCGAGATCTACTGCGAGTGGACGCAGCTCAACGCTGTCCGCCAGGCCCTGATCGAGCAGAAGATCCCCGTCACCGGCGCCGAGAAGACGATGCGCCCGAAGACCCTCGTGCAGCCCGACGAGAAAGACTCCCTCGCGGTCCTGCGCCTGATCGAGAAGCTCGAAGACCTCGACGACGTCCAGAAGGTCTACTCGAACCTCGATATCACCGATGAGATCGCCGCCAAGTTTGAGTAAGACCACCGCAAATGCAACGTGCGGCAAGGCCGCCCGCCGCCATAGGGCACTTTGCAGCTTGCGTGCTTCACTCTGATGCGAACACTGGGCATCGACCCCGGCACGGCCATTATGGGTTGGGGCGTCGTTGACGAGCAGGGCGGCCAGATCACCCTCGTCGCCACCGGCGCCCTCACCACGCCTGCCGGCATGCCCCACCCCGAGCGCCTACGCATCCTCTACGATGGCCTCTGCGAGCTGATCGCCCGCCATCGCCCCGACGACGCCGCTATCGAGGAGCTTTTCTTCGGCAAGAATGTCAACACGGCGATCACGGTTGGCCAGGCCCGCGGCGTCGCGCTCCTCGCCCTCGTCCAGGCCGGCCTGAGCATCCACGAGTATAAGCCCACGGTCGTCAAGCAGGCCGTCGCCGGCTACGGCGGCGCCGACAAGAAGCAGATGCAGGAGATGGTCCGCGTCACCCTTGGCCTCGCCGCCGCCCCTAGGCCCGACGATGCCGCCGACGCGCTCGCTATCGCCATCTGCCACGCCTATACCGGCCCGACGTTGCGTCGGATGGCCGGCGAGTAGGCCAAGATGCCCTCAAAGCGTCGCCCCGGCGCCCCCGCCGACCTCGAAGAGGTGCGCCCCAACCGCTTCATCGTCTACAACCCCGCCGCCAGCTCCACCCTGCGCGGCGAGGGCGAGCGTGAGGGCGACCGCTTTTTGCTCACCACGTGGCGCCGCGACGGCCTGATCGCACGCCTCCGCGCGAAGAGCTTCCTCGTCCTGACCCTTGCCGACCAGATCGGCGCGCTGCCCGATCTTCCCCGGCCCGCGCCCCCCCGGCCCCCCCCCCCCCCCCCCC
>JAAXUL010000595.1 GCA_013336035.1 Chloroflexales bacterium | reverse complement strand
TGGCCATGCTCAGGAAGCCGGCGGCGCCGGCCTTCGTCCAAAGCTCGCGGTCGACGATGCCCGCCTGCTCCCAGCGCTCGTAGTGCGGGGCGACCTCCCGCGCGATGAAGGTCTGAACGCTCTGCCGGAACATCAGGTGCTCGCTCGTAAAGACTGTGCGCTCCAACATTGGGGGTACTCCTAACGTCGTTGTTCCTCAAGAATCCGGTAAGCAATGCGTTCCGGGCGCCGAACAGGTAGCACAATTGTTACTACGAAGCCCGCGAAGATTCTGCATCTGGAGGCCCCGCGCGCCGGGCGCCGAGCAGGTTGTACACGGCGAGGCCGCTGTAGGCCGTGGCGATCTCCTCGAGCGAGCGGGCGCCCGCGGGGCGGTACCAGCTGTTGACCCCGTTCACCATATCGAGCAGCGCGATGCCCGCCAGGCGCGGGTCGGCGACCTGGAAGGCGCCGGACGCGGCGCCCTGCTCGATGAAGGCCTGGACCGAGCGCTGGTAGGCGCGTAAGAGGCCGGCGACCTCCGCCGCCTGGTCGGGCGCCAGCGCCCGCAGCTCTTGCTGGGCGGTCGAGATCCAGTGGCGGCGCTGCCAGCGCAGCTCGATGTGCCGGCGCAAAAAGTCTGCCATGCGCTCGGCGTAGGGCTCGGGGCCGCTCAGGATCGGCAGCAGCTCGTCGATGAAGTCGCGGGCCACCCCCAGGCAGATCTGGTAGAGCAGGTCGGTCTTCGAGGCGAAGTAGTGGTAGAGGCTCGAGGCCCTGACGCCCACGACCTCGGCGATCGTGCGCATGCCGACCGTGCCGTAGCCGCGCTCGTAGAAGAGCCGCGCCGCGTGGTCGAGGATCGCGGCCTCGCGCGGTAGCTCATCCGCCTCGCTTGGGGTGGCGTCGGTCACTCGCGCTCCATTCAGCGGGTGTGGCCCTCGCCGCACCCTAACGAACGTTCGTCAGCCTGGGATGCGACTACTATACCTGAGGCGTCCAGCGCTGTCAATAGCTTGCCCGTAGATCTGGCACACGACTTGCTTTATGGGTAGCGACGCGACGATGGCGTTGCGTCCACCGGTTAGGTGAAGCAGCAATCTGATGAGGAGCCACCAATGGCTGTGAACTGGGATATTCTGAAGGGTCAGTGGAACCAGCTGAAGGGCGAGGCGCGCAAGACGTGGGGCAAGCTGACCGACGACGACTGGGATCAGATCGCCGGCGAGCGCGATAAGCTCTATGGCCGCCTCCAGGAGCGCTATGGCTGGAGCCGTGAGGAGGCTGAGCGCGAGGCTGAGAACTTCTTCGGCAAGAGTCGGACCCGCTAGGGTCTCACGACAGCAAGTCAGAGCGTACAGCGACGGGCCGGTGTCACCCACCGGCCCGCAGGCTACCCTTCCTAGACGGGCCGGTGTCACCCACCGGCCCGCACGCTACCCTTCACGCTTATACCAGCCGCGCAGGAGCGCCGATGAAGATTGCCCGGTACCTCTTCAACGCAGGCTATGTGTTGATCGCGCTGCTCTTTATGTGCACTGCCCTCGGGCTCATTCTCTTCGCGGCCTATGAGCTGTGGCTTGGCCTCAACCCAGGAGGCAAGGCGGGCCTTCCGGAGCGGCTGAGCGCCGTGATTGAGGCGATCGGACTGCTTACGATCGCGGTGGCCGCGCTTGAGCTAGGCCAGACAATTCTAGAGGAAGAGGTGCTGCGGCAAACGCATGTCAGCGCGCCGACGCGGGTCCGTCGTTTCTTGTCGCGGTTCATGGTCGTCCTGGTGGTGGCGCTCGCGATTGAATGCCTGGTGGGGGTCTTTGAGTTTCTTCACTCCGATCCGGGCTCGCTCCCGCAGGCTACCCTCATCGGATTCGTGGCGGCCGCGCTCCTGGCGGCGTGGGGCCTCTTCATCCGTTTCAACCGCAGCGCAGAGGAGCTCGAACCGGAGGCGATGGAGGAGGCAAAGCAGGAAGATAAGCAGGTGGCGCAATGAGCGAGTGCTACCGCACGCTGAACGGGCGCCCCTTTGCGGGCGCCCGTTCAGCGGCTTCAGCGTGTCAGGCCGCTGGCTCTTAGCGGGTCGCCGCGGGCTTGATATTCTGGTTGCGGCGGAAGATATTATCCTCGTCGTAACGGGCCTTGATCACGGCCAGGCGGTCGTAGTTGGCGCGGTAGGCCTCGCGCACGCCGCCCTCGCCCTCGTCGCCCAGGAAATTCACATACAGGCCCTTGCTGGCGTAGGGCGCCATGCGGGCGCGGGCCATCCAGGTCCAGGTCGTCTCGGCCTCGCCCGCGCCCTCGGGCCACGCGCCGATGTTGACCACCGAGTAGTGGGGCTCGCGCAGGGCGAAGGCCGTAGCCTCGGGCGCCACCCGCGTGGCCGCGCCGTGGAACTGGTGGATGTTGATCAGGCTCATCGGCGAGGGCCGCTCGAGCGCGGAGTCGATCATGGCGTCGATGGCCGCGTCGGACGGCTGGCGCAGCGTGTAGGCGGTGTCGTGGTAGGCGAGGCCGGGCAGCGTGGGCGGCGTAAGCATCATGTAGGCCTCGACATAGCTGCGGGGCGCGATCAGGTCGGCCGCGGGCGGCCCGAAGCGGCGCAGCGGGGCCAGCACGCGATCGCCCTCGGCCAGGTCTTCGCCCGAGTAGACGGCCTGGACGACCAGGGCCGGGCCGAAGTCGGGCACGGTGGTCATGATCGCGTGGGCGATGAGCTCGTCGGGCGCGGCGCTGGTGAGGTGATAGTACTGGCGCAGGGCCAGGGGCGCGGCGGCCAGGGGGAAGAGCGCCATGCCGCCGAGGACCGGGCCGATCTGGTGGAGCTGGTAGGTGATCGCGGTGACGACGCCGAAGTTGCCGCCGCCGCCGCGCAGGGCCCAGAACAGGTCGGGGTGCTCGTCGGCGCTGGCGGTGCGGATCTCACCGTCCGCGGTGACGATCTCGAAGGCGAGCACGTTATCGACGGTCGCCCCGAAGCGGCCCATCAGCCAGCCGATGCCGCCGCCCAGGGTCGAGCCGCCCATGCCGACGGTGGCGCAGGTGCCGGTGGTGGTGGCCAGGCCGTAGGCGGCCGTGGTCTGCACGACCTCGCCATTGGTGGCGCCGGGCTGTACGCGGGCGATGCGGCGCTCGGCGTTTACCGCGATCTGGCGCATCTGCGAGAGGTCGATCATCATGCCGCCATCGACGACGCTGTAGCCAAGCACGCTGTGGCCGCCGCTGCGCACCGCGATCTCCAGGCCGTGCTCGCGGGCGAAGATCACGGCGTGGGCGACATCCTGGGCGTTGCGGCAGCGCGCGATCATGGCTGGCTGGCGGTTGAAGCGGCCGTTGACCAGCCGGCGGGCATCGTCGTAGCTGGAGGCGCCCGGCGTTAGCAGCTCGCCGCGCATGCGGCCTTTGAGCGCGGCGATAGCGGCTATATCGATCAGCGTCTTGGCGCGGTTCGTCTCAGTCACCATAATGATAGCTCCTGATGCATAAGCTATGGCGCCCGGCTTTTCGGCCCGCCCGTTGCGTAGGGTCGCCGGGTCTGGGGGCAGTGTAGGGCCCCGTGGGCCGCCGCAGGAGTCACGGGGGTATCACAAAGAGTGCTACAGGCGTCAGGTCGGCGACAGAAGGGTGAGCCGTGCTACAATTTACGCGGAACGCCGCCTGAGCATAGCCGACCGCGTCGGCTAGCGACTATCAGCTATGAGCCATCGATCACTGGGCGACTGGATGCGCTGCCAGCGCTCGCTGCGCGACCGCACCCAGGAGGCCCTGGCCGAGGAGGTCGGCTGCTCGGTGCAGACGATCCGCGCCTTCGAGAGCGGGCGCCGCCGCCCCTCGCGGCCCATGGCCCAGCGGCTGGCCTCTGTGCTGGCGATCCCCCCCGATGACCGCGAGGCCTTCCTCAGCGCCGCCCGCGCGCCTATCGCTCGCGCCGCCCCCGCGGCCGCGCCCGACGATCCGGCGGCCTACCTGGCCCACCTCGCCGATCAGGCTCAGGGCGAGCTCTTCGGGCCGGGCCAGCAGCGCTGGCTCGCTCAGCTCGACACCGAGCTCGACAAGATCAGGGCCGCCCTGGGCTGGGCGCTCGACGACGACGCGCCCGACCTCGCGGCGCGGGCGGCGCTGGCCCTGCTCGCCGCCAGCGCGATCGAGCGCTTCTGGCACGGCCGCGGCCACCAGGCCGAGGGCCAGCGCTGGCTCGAGCGGGGCCTCGCCATGATCGACCAGGAGGGCCTGGAGGTAGACCCCGCGGTGCTGGTGTCCGCCCTGCGCTCGATCGGCTGGCTGGCGAAGCTGCGCGGCGAGCGGGCCCAGGCCCTGACCGCGCTGCACCGCTGCGTCGCCCTCTGCCGGGCCATCGGCGATAAGCAGGGCATGTCCGACGCCCTCGACACCCTCGGCGACCAGGCCGTCGTCGACGGCGACGCCATCGCCGCGACCTGGTTCTACGAGGAGAGCCTGGCCCTGCGCCGCGGCCTCGGTCGGCCCGAGCTCGTCGCCCTCTCGCTCAACGGGCTTGGGCACGCCGCCGTCGTGCGCGGCTACTACGAGCAGGCCGCCGAGCGCTTCCTCGAGAGCCTGGCGGCCCTCAGCGACCGCGACGACCGGCGCAGCACCGCGATGGCCCTGCACGGCCTTGGCCTGGCGCGCCTGCGCCAGGGCAGCCTGGACGAGGCCGCCCCGCCCCTCTCCCAGGCCATGAGCCTCTTCCACACCCTCGACAATACGCTCGATGTGGCCCTCTGCCTCGAGCTGATCGGCGAGCTGCTCGTCCTGCGTGTGCTGACCTGCGGCGCCGAGGATGCCGGCGCCCTCGGCGAGGCAGCCCGCCTCTGGGGCGCCGCCGAGGCCCTGCTCGAGCCCTCAGGCATCAGCCTCAGCCCGCCCGACCTGGCCCGGCGCGACGCCCTGGTCTCGGCGACGCGGCTGCGCGTCGGCCCCGAGCCCTTCCTGGCCCGCTGGGCCGAGGGGCGGGCGCTCACCCAGGCCCAGGCCGTGGCGGCCGGCCTGGCCGCGGTCCGCCGGTCCGGTCCGCTCGGCTAGCGCCAGCACCGTCCGGCCAGCGAGGCAGCGGGCGCCCTACCCCCCCAGGGTGACCCCAAACCAGCCCAGCACCGTGACCCCGATCAGGGCCAGCGAGAGCAGGCTGACCACGATCGCGATCCCGTACGCCGCCAGGTTGTAGATCCTGCCGTTGACGTACGAGCCCATCAGCTCGGGGTTGTTGATCAGCCGCAGCATCGCGAATAGCTCGATCGGCAGCAGCAGGCCGTTCAAGACATACACGCCCACCAGCACCTCGATCAGCGGCAGACCGGGGGTCAGGGCCAGCAGCGCCCCCACCGCCGTCAGGCCCGTGAACAGCCCCAGGAAGACCGGGGCCTCCTGCCAGGTGCGCGAGACGCCCCGCTC
>JAAXUL010000594.1 GCA_013336035.1 Chloroflexales bacterium | reverse complement strand
CGCTCCCGGCCGACGGGGCGCCGCTGCGCGACTGGTACCAGTTCGAAACGGTCGTGCGCCCAATGTACGCGGCCGCCCACCGCTTCAGCGTGCTGCTGCCCGTGCCGCGCACCGACACGATCACCTCGGAGCTCTACCAGCAGCGGATCGATCTGGCCCGGCGCGTGGTCGAGCTTGAGAAGCCGGCCCACACCACCTTCGACGTGAAGTTCTACTGGGCGCTGTTCCGGATCGGCGAGGCCAGGCTGGGCGAGGACACGCTGCTCGACGTGGGCAGCCGCGCGCCCCAGCTGCTCGCGCCGATGGTGCTGGGCCGCGAGCACCTGGCCGAGAGCTACCTCGCCCCGGGCCACCCGCTCGATGTCACCGACCGCTACGTGCTCGGGCGCGACGCAGTCGCGTAGGGCGGCGCGGGGCCGCCCCGCACCGTCCCTGGCTCTGGCGCTGCCACCAGAAGATCAAGGAGTGGGAACAATGACAAGCTTCACAACCCGCGCGGCGGCGCCCCTGAACGGCGCGACGGACCCGACCAAACACGTCAGCTATACCCAGGGGATGATCCTGGGCGTCGACGACCTCAACCAGGAGTTCGCCTACCTGAGCGGGCGCGACCAGAGCATGGCCCGCGACCTGATCGGCTACGGCACGGTCGCCGGCCTCGATCTGACGATCGAGACCGGGGCGCGCACCGAGGTGGTGGTCAGCCCGGGGGTGGCCCTGAGCCAACGCGGCGAGATCATCCGCGTGGCCCGCGCCCAGTGCGCCGACCTGGTGGCCTGGATCGCCGCGCAGGGCGAGAAGCTCGGCGGCCGGCGCGACGGCGGGGTCGTGCCGGTCTATGTGGTGCTCAGCTACCGGATCTGCCTGACCGACAATGTGCCCATCCCGGGCGAGCCCTGCCGCAGCGAGGAGGAGGCCCTGGCCGCCTCGCGCGTGGCCGATGACTTCCAGCTCGAGCTTGACCTGCAGCCGCCCGACCAGAGCGAGGAGGACGCCCTGCGGGCCTACGTCGCCTGGCTGCGCCAGGTCCAGCTGGCCGAGGAGGGCGAGCGCGCCCTGACCCTCGAGCAGTTCCTGGCGGAGATCAGCCTGGCCGCTGACCCGGGCTCGCCGCCCGGCTTTATGGACGACCCCGCGGGCTCGCCGCTGGCGCGGCTGCACATCCCCGCCGAGCGGGCCCCCGAGTACCTGCGCGCCGCCTTCCGCCTCTGGGCCACCGACCTGCGCCAGCGCTGGTGGGGCGCGGGGCGCGACAGCGCCGGCAGCCCGCCCACCCAGGGCCGCCTGCTGCTCGCCGAGCTGCGCCTGCCGCTCGGCGATGACCTGCGGCTCGACCCGGATCGCCAGATCGTGATCGACGAGCGGCGCCGGCCCTACCTGCTGCACCTGCGCATGCTCCAGGAGTGGCTGCTCTATGGCGCCCTCCTGCCCGCGAACAGCGTCACCCCCGAGACGGGCTACGGCCAGGACAGCGACGCGGGCACGGCCAGCAGCCTCAGCCGCGCCGACCACACGCACGGCACCCCGCCGCCGCCGACCCTGCTCGGCGATGTGACGAGCACGCCGCTCGACCAGAGCGATGGCATCCTCGCGACCTGGGTGGCGTGGCTCCAGGGCTGGCCGCTCGAGGCCCAGGAGCCGCGCGATGGCGATGTGCTGACCTTCGTCGCCGACGTGGCCTCGCCGCCCGACGGCAGCCCGCCCGACGGCAGCCCGCCTGATGAGCTGGGCCGCATCTCGCTCGGCCCGAGCGTCCGCCCGCTGGCGATCAGGCCGGGCAGCCTGGCGAGCGCGATCGGGCTGGCGAGGCCGGTCATCCCTACGCCCAGGTCGCTGCGCTCGCCGCGCGACTTCATCGCGCCCGCCCCGCGGGCCGGGGGGCGCTGGGTGCCCGCGGCCCCCGGCGGCGACGTGCAGGGGCCGGTCAGCGACCTCGAGGTGGCCGGCCTGCGCCGCATCCCGATCACCTTCGAGATAGAGCCAGAGCCCGGCCAGGTCCTGACGCTGCAGCGGCTCGGCGAGGAGCAGGAGCTTCACTGGGTGCCCACTGTCCCTGAGGACAGCAGCCTGCCGCCGCTGGCCGGCGACATCAGCGGCGAGCTCGAGGATGGCGAGGGCGGGCCGCTGCTGCGCACCACGGTGCAGCAGCTCCAGGGCCGGCCACTCTCGGCGGGCGAGCCGGGCGAAGGGAACGTGCTCACCTTCCGGGAGGGGCAGTGGCAGCCCGAGGCGCCGGCGGGCGGGCCGGTCACCCTCGACGGCGACGTGCAGGGCGACCCGTCGGAGACGGTCGTCGTCGGCCTGCAGCGCATCCCGGTCGATCGGGTAAGAGAGCCAGACGCTGGCCAGGTGCTCACGCTCTTCCGCGACGAGCGTCGAGAGGGCCTGATCTGGCGGCCCGCCGACCCGACCGGCGCATCGCCAATTATCGCCGCGGGGCGCTTCGACACCCGGGGCAACACCATCGAGTCGTTCAATGGCCTGTCCGCCTTCCCGCTCGCGGTGGGGCTGTTCCTGCTCAGCTTTGAGGGCTTCGAGCCTCGCGCCTTCTATGTGGTCAAGGGCACGCCGGTGAGCGGGCTGAGCAGCCGCCCGGCCACCTTTGAGGTGATCGACCCCAATGATCAGCAGCTCAGGGAGATCCTCGCGCGATCGAGCCCGCCGTTCGACGGCATCGCCGTGCGCATCGCCCAGATGAGCGTGGAGACATCCTTCGGCTTCATGGTCGAGATCAGCCGGTTCCCGTCAATCGCGCGGTGACGGCTGGGGTGTGGCCGCCGACGCGCAGGAGCAGACGCATGGATGTGTACAAACTTAGCGAAGCGATCCTCAAGGGGGGGCTGCGCTCGACCAACTACTTCAATGGGCGGCTGCTCTCGGCCGAGGCCCTGAGCGACGACCAGGCGGCCAACCGCGAGGCCCACCGGCGCCTGGGCCGGGCCATCGGCGCCGGGATCGTCTGGGGCCTCGAGGTGAGCAAGCCTACGAGCGGCACGCCGGCCGGCACGACCAGGGTCAATGTCAGCGCCGGGGTGGCCCTGAGCTCCGGCGGCGACTTGCTCAGCCTGCCCGACGGGGCGGCCGTCGACCTCACGCGGGCCGCAGAGACGAGCGGCGCCAGCGCCGGGCTCTTCAAGCTCTGCGAGCAGCCCGGCGCCTCGCCTGTCGCCTCGAGCACAGGGCTCTATGTGCTGACCATCTACCCGACCTCGGGCTTTAGCGGGCGCGCCCCGAGCAGCGGGCTGAGCGGCACGGCAACCGGCCTCGCGGGCTGCGGCAGCAGCTACGCCGTTGAGGGGGTGCAGCTCCGCCTGGTGCCCCTCAGCCAGTCCGACCTCGGCAATGACCCGCTGGCCGGGCAGATCATCCAGCTCCTCACGCGCACGACCGCCCCAGAGCTCTCGCGGCTCCAGAACCTGCTGGCCCAGCTCTGCTTCGGCGGCGTCGCGCAGGCCCGGCTGGCCCGCGACCCGCTCCAGCGGGCGGCGCAGGGCGGCGGCTACACCCTGCTCGACACCCTGCGCGTGAATCAGACGCTGGACGACTGCGAGGTGGCGCTGGCCCTGCTGCACTGGGGCGGCCAGAGCCTCGGCTTCGTCGAGCACCTGGCCGTGCGCCACCGCCTCACCGCCCCGGTCGCCAGCGGCGGCTGGGAGTTCCTGATCGGCGATCGCCGGCAGAGCCAGGCCGAGGCGGCCTTCCTCCAGTTCCAGGCCCAGCTCGCCGGCCTGCGCAGCCCGAGCGTCGGCACGCGCAGCGTGCGGGCGACCGACTATTTCGCCTACCTGCCGCCGGCGGGCTTCCTGCCCACCGGCGCCACAGCGCTCGACTTCAGCCCCGACACCTTCTTCGCCGGGCTGAGCGTGCCGCGGGGCGGCGAGGGCGACAGCGCGCCGCCCGAGGCGGCCTTCATCCCCGCGGGCCGAGTCGAGGCCCTGATCCGCGCCTCGCTGGCCTACCCGCCGATCGACCTGGCGAGCGGTGAGCTGATCCGGCTCTACAAGGTGAGCACGTCCGTCGCCGACACCCCGACCCAGCCTTACCTGATCTTTACCGCCGGCCATATGCCTGACTTCACCGCGCCGACGCTGGACCTGGCCCGCTTCGGAAGCGCCCGCTTTGCCCCCGAGCTGTAGAGGTGGGCCGAGGAGCGCCCGCGCGCACTGAGATCTTCGCGCCCGCCCGGCTCGCAAGGAGCACACACGATGAGTGAACAACAACAACCGGTTCAGCCCGGTGACCTGATCACCGCCAAGTTGTTCAACGACTTGCTGGCGCGCATCGAGGCCCTCGAGCAGCTCTTCAGGCTGGGCTCGACGATCACAGCCCAGGGCACACGCCTGCTGGTCGCTCTGGGCTCCGGCTTCGAGACGACCGGCGGCATCTGGCTCGATGGTGTGTCGCTGCTAAGCGCGGCGCCTCAGCGTGGGATCAACCTGGTCATCCTCGACGCGAACCTGAGCCTGAAGTTCCACAATGTCTACGATACCCACGGCAGCAGCGCCGATTCGGCGCAGCTGGTGAACGACCTTGCCACGCGCACGGCCCGCTACGACGTGATCGCGGCGATTACGCACGACTCCTACGCCCGGCTGCTGAGCGCCGCGGCCAGGGCGGCCTTGGCAGGGGTCGGTGGCGCCGGCCTCGGCGACCCGCCCGCGAATACGCGCGCCGCCGCGGCCTTTATCGGCGTGGTGCCGTCGAACAGCGCCGGCGCCAGCTTCGACTATCTGACCTCGACCATGCCCGCCGACGAGCCAGGCTTCGGCTCGACGGGCTTCGTGAGCGGCCTGCCCTTCGCATGGGGCGTCTACAGCCTGGCCCTCAAACGCTTCGTGCTCGGCGCGGCCGCCGGCAGCCTGCTCACTGCCGATGTGCAGGGGAAGGACAAGGAGAAGGAGAAGGAGACTAAGGAGACCAAGGAGAAGGAGACCAAGGAGACCAAGGAGAAGGAGATCACCAAGGAGGTCGCCAAGGAGAAGGAGGCCAAGGAGATCGTCAAGGAGAAGGAGACCAAGGAGACCAAGGAGATCACCAAGGAGGTCGCCAAGGAGATCGCCAAGGAGAAAGAGATCGCCAAGGAGGTCGCCAAGGAGATTGATGTGCCGGTCGACCCGATCGGCCCCGTGGTTGATCCGATCGGTCCCGTGATCGACCCGGTCCGCGGCCGCATCACGCCCCTGGGCGGCGGGCCCGAGGCCGAGCAGCCGGCGGAGACAGGCGAGCAGCCGGAGGGAGCGGGCGAGCAGCCGCGCCGCCAGCGCGCCTCGCGGCGCGCGCGCCGCCGTAGCGACGAAGGCGAGCCGGGCACCCAGGATGGCGAGCCGGCAGCCAGCGCCACGGCAGGCCCTGAGCAGCCCTCGGGCCACGCCTTCATCCGCCCCGAG
>JAAXUL010000593.1 GCA_013336035.1 Chloroflexales bacterium | reverse complement strand
TGGGCGCTCGCTTCGCTCGCTCGAGTGAGGGGGGGAGAGAATGGTCTTCGATGCCGTTCTCCGCCTCGTGCGCCTGCTCAAGCGAGCCCGGGCTCGCCTGCTTGAGCAAACCTGCGCTCACCGGCTCGACCGAGCCCGCGCTCGTATGGGCGCCTGCTCCACCGCGCTCCCGGCCCCCCTCGAGCTCGATCAGCAGCTCGCTGGCGCGAGCGATGACGGTGCGGGGGATGCCGGCCAGCTCGGCGACGTGGATGCCGTAGGAGCGATCGGCACCGCCCTTTCTGAGCTCGTGGAGGAAGACGACCTGGCCGGCCTGCTCGACGGCGGCCATGTGGTAGTTGCGCAGGCGGGCCAGCTGGCCCTCGAGGGCAGTCAGCTCGTGGTAGTGGGTGGCGAAGAGCGTGCGACAGCCGAGGCGGGGCTCGCTGTGGATGTACTCGACCACGGCGCGGGCGATCGCCATGCCGTCATAGGTCGAGGTGCCGCGGCCGACCTCGTCGAGGATGATCAGGCTGCGCCTGGTGCTCTGGAGCAGCAGGGCGGCGGTCTCGGTCATCTCGACCATAAAGGTGCTCTGGCCGGTGGCGATGTCGTCCTGGGCGCCAATGCGGGTGAAGATGCGGTCGACGAGGCCGACGCTGGCGCTGTCGGCGGGCACGAAGGAGCCGATCTGGGCCATGAGCACGATCAGGGCGACCTGGCGCAGCACAGTGCTCTTACCGGCCATGTTGGGGCCGGTGATGATCAGCAGCTGGGCCTCTTCTGTGTCGAGGGTGATGCTGTTGGGGACGAAGGCCTCGGCGATCATCTGCTCGACGACGGGGTGGCGGCCGCCGGTAATCGCGAGGCGGGCGCTGGTGTCGAGCTGGGGGCGGGTGTAGCGCCCACGGACGGCGGCCTCGGCGAGGGCGGCGACAGTGTCGAGGTGGGCGAGGGCGCGCGCGGCGCGGCGCAGCCGCTCGGCGCCCGCGCTGATGGCCTCGCAGAGGCGGCCGAAGGCCTCGCGCTCGACATCGACGATCTTGAGCTTCGCGTCGCTGACCAGGCCCTCGTAGTACTTCAGCTCCTCGGTGATGTAGCGCTCGGCGCCGACCAGGGTCTGCTTGCGCTCGTAGTTGCTGGGGATGAGCTTCTCATCGGTGGTGCGCGAGAGCTCGATGTAGTAGCCGAAGACGCTGTTGTAGCCGACCTTGAGCGACCTGATGCCCGTGCGCTCGCGCTCTTTGCCCTCGAGGCGGTCGATGAACTCCTGGGCGCCACGGCTGCCCTTGACCAGAGCGTCGAGGCGCGGGTCGAAGCCGGGGCGGATCACGCGCCGCGGCTTCTCGCCGCCCTCCTCGACGGCGCGTAGGTAGTTCGAGGCGCCGAGCAGGGCGGGCGGGTCGTCGTCGAGGGCGCGCTCGAGCAGCTCGAGCAGGTCGGCACAGGGGTCGAGCCCGAAAGCCGGCCGACCACCGACGGCAGACGGCAGCCGGGCCGCGCCTGATGCGGCCGTCTCGTCGAAGAGGTCGCCATCTTCTTCGTCGCCCACCGCCGGTCGCTGGTCGGCGGTCGGTGGTCCCTCGTCGGGCAGCAGGGCCTCAACCTGGTCGCCAACCGCGTCAAGCACGACGGGCAGCGCGCGCAGCGAGGCGCGCAGCTGCACGAGATCGCGTGGGGTGGCGACGGTGGTGCCCTGGGCGACGCGGTTGAGGGCGCGCTCCATGTCGCCGACGGGGGCGAGGGCCTCGCGCAGCGCGGCGCGCAGGACGGTGCCGTCGACCAGGCGGGCCACGGCCTCCTGGCGGGCGAGCAGGGGCGCGAGCTCGAGCAGGGGCTGAGCGACCCAGCGACGGAGCAGGCGGGCGCCCATTGGCGTGCGGGTGCGGTCGAGCACATTGACGAGGGCCGTCTTGGCGCCCTGGCGGTTGGGCTCGAGCAGCTCGAGGTTGCGGCGGGTCTGCAGGTCGAGCAGCATAAAGCTGCCGGTGCTGTAGACACGCAGGCTGTTGAGCTGGGCGGCGTGGTGGCGCTGGGTCTCGTGGACGTACTGGAGCAGGGCGCCGGCGGCGCGGGCGGCGAGGGGGCAGGCCTCGAGGCCGAAGGCGGCCAGCGAGGCCACCCGCAGCTGGCGCAGCAGCACCTCGCGGGCCTCGCGCAGGTCCCAGCGCCAGGCAGCCCAGGCGGTGACGTGGCCGCGGGCCCAGCGGGCCTCGCTCTCGCCGTCGAGGTGGCGGGCGACGCGCTCGTGGGGGAGCAGCATGTCGCGCTCGTCCTTCGTCATCGGGGCCAGGTCCCGAGTGAGGCGGGCCTGGGCGGGGGCGAGGGCGGGGAGGCGCAGCTCCTCGGCGTCGGGGACGAGCACCTCGGCGGCCTGAAGGCGGGCGAGCTCGCCCTGGAGCTGGGCGACGGCGCGCTCGCCGCTGAACTCGGCGGCGGCAAACTCGCCGGTGCTGAGGTCGGCGTAGGCCAGGCCGACGGCCTCGCCATCGACGATGGCGGCGGCGAGGTAGTTGTTAGTGGCGGCGGCGAGCATCGAGCTGTCGACGACGGTGCCGGGGGTGATCACGCGCACGATCTCGCGGTGGACCATCTTGCCCATCTCGCCGGGGGCGGCGTGCTGGATGCCGGCGGCGAAGACTGAGCGGGGGCGGGTGTCGGTGCGGGTCGACTCAGTCTCGGTAAGCTGCTCGGCGATGGCCACGCGGTAGCCGCGGCCGACCAGGTCGCTGACGTAGCGCTCGACGGCGTGGTAGGGCATGCCGGCCATGGGCGAGTAGAGCTTCTGGCTATCTTTGGGCCTGCTCTTGTCGACCGCGTAGTCTTTGCGCGTGAGGGTGACGTCGAGCAGCTCGGCCACGAGCTTGGCGTCGTCGTCAAAGGTCTCGTAGAAATCGCCGAAACGGAAGAGCAGGATAGCGTCGGCGGCCTGGTCTTTGAGCTTGCGGTACTGACGGTACCAGGCGTGAATTTCGATCTTGGCCATGAGGGGCGCTCCGGCTTACACGTCTGTGCTCATCCCAGGTGGCTATCCATTATAGCACATACGGTCTAATAGTACATACGAAGTGGCGTGGCTCGCGCGCACGGCGCGCCATATCGTAGCACATCGCGCGCCCAACGATGACAAGACCGCAATGGTGCACGCCATAGTCGCCACGGCGTGTTCATCGTGCGGCAGTACACTGACTAAACCCAATTAGGTCCGGCAATATACCACACCAGCAACGCGCCCGGCCAGACCACCCTGAGAAGGCATGTGGGGAAGGCCCGGCAAGACATCCGTAAACCGCTGAGCACACAGCAGCGCCCTGACAGCGCTGCCCCCCCTGTACGGGAACAACTACCTCAACGACGAGATCTGAGAGCGACGAATGAACATCCTGTTACTCACGAATGGTGTCCCGTACCCGCCTGACAGTGGCCCGCGCGTTAAGACCTACCAGCTGATCCGCTACCTGGCTGAGCGGCACAGAGTCACTCTGGTAAGCCTGGCCTACGACCAGGCCGAGGGTGAGCAGGCCGCGGCGCTCGTCCCATTCTGCGCGGCGGTATACACTGTGCTCCTCGAGCCGTCGCTCAGGCGCACGCTACGGGCGATCATCGGGGCTATCTTTGGGCGGACGCCCTACACAGTTGGCCGCCACGCCAGCCGCGCGCTGCACGATCTGCTGGCCCGCCTGGTGGCCGAGGCGGCGGCGGCCGGCGAGCCCTTCGATCTGGTTCACGCCGACCAGATCGTGATGGCGCCCTACGCCGAGCCGCTGCCATTGCCGCGGCTCCTCGACGCCCACAACGCGGTCTGGACGATCAGGGCGCGCCAGGCCCGACAGCGGGGCTGGCCTATTCGCTGGGCCTACCGGTTCGAGGCTTCGCGGCTGTGGCGCTACGAGAGCCACATCTGCGATACCTTCGAGGCGATCACGACAGTGACCGAGGAGGACCGCGAGGCGCTGCTGGCGACCGGGGCAGCTCACGACCTGACAGTGATCCCCATCGGCATCGACGGCGAGGCCCTGGCGCCCGTGGGCCGCGCCCCCGCGCCCCGGGCCGTGCTGAGCCTGGCGACGCCGAGCTGGCCCCCGAACGCCGAGGGCATCGCATGGTTCACCCGCGAGGTCTACCCGCTGGTGCGCCGGGCCGTGCCCAACAGCCACTTCTTCATCTGTGGCGCGCAGCCCACCCCCGAGCTGCGCGCCCTGGCCGACGGCGACCCGGCCATTGAGGTGACCGGCGTGGTCAACCCGCGCCCCTACCTCGAGCAGGCCGCGGTCATGATCGCGCCCCTGCGCAGCCGAGGCGGTATGCGCGTGATGCTCTCAGAGGCCCTGGCCAGCGGCGTCCCCGTGGTCGCCACATCCCTGGCCTGCGCCGACCTCGACCTGACCGCAGGCGAGCATGTGCTGGTGGCAGACACGCCCAGCGCGTTCGCCGATGCCGTGGCGCTGCTGCTGCGCGACCCCGACCTGGGCGAGCGCATCGCGGCCGCGGCCCGTCACCATGCCCTCGAGCGCTATGACTGGCACGCCGTTTACCCCGCCGTCGATCACGTCTACGACCGCATCACAGCTCGACGCGCATCCCACCCCGCCGAGTCGCCGGAGCCCTCGCTGGCGACGCTCTAGGCAGCAGGTGGCAAGCCACAGCCTCTGGTCACGGCCTGACACCTAAATCAGTTGGAGGCAGGCGATGCAGGTACTTATGATCTGTGCGGCGGCGCCCACGCGCGAGCGCCCACGCGCCCACGGCTTCATCACGGCCCTGGCCCGGGCGGGCCACGCCGTGACGCTCATCTTCGTCGACCGCGCCGGCACGGCCTTCGACGATCTGGAGGATCGCTGCGAGCGGATCGTGCCGGTTCGCCGCCGCGACCTGACGGCGGCGGCGCAGGCCGAGCTAGCTGCGCATAAGTTTGACCTTGCCCACATCGATGGCCCGGCGGCGCCCCTGGTGATCGGCTCGTTCGGCCTACCCACGGTGATCGACGGCGCGGTCTGCGGCGCGATGCGCCACGAGCGCGCGGCCCGGGCGGCCGGCCTGCTCTTGCGGGCCGCCCGGGCCACCCAGGCCGCGCGGGCGCGCCGCTACTTGCGGGCCGCCCGGGCCACCGGCGCCCGCATGATCGTTACCACGCCCGTTGACAGCTGGGCCTACAAGGTCCTCGGCGATGTGCCCCGGGGGATCTATGTCGTACCTAGCCTGGTCGACCTCGAGCGCTTCACGCCGCCGCTGCGCCTGCGCGAGCAGGCCACTGTCCTGCTCGACCTGCGCGGCCTGGACCAGGCCGAGATGCTGGCCGCCCTCAGGCTTGGTCAGTCGATCATGGCCCGGGTCTGGGCTCAGCGCTCCTACGTCCGCCTGAGCGTCCTGGGCGAGCCGCCCTTCGGCACGGCCGGGCGCCTGGCGACCGACGGGCGGG
>JAAXUL010000077.1 GCA_013336035.1 Chloroflexales bacterium | reverse complement strand
GATCTGGCTCGTCGTCGCCCCCGCCGGCCCCACCTCGCCAGGAGCAAGGGGCAGCCTCTCACGCAAGGGAGCGTAGCTATGCAAACAACGGATGTGAAGCCGCGGCGCACAGCCGCAACCTCAAGCGAGGCCATGAATCCTGGGCGGCTGGTCGTGGCCCTCGTACTGTTCGCTCTGCTGCTGGCATTCCTGTGGGGGGGCTTCGTCTTCCTGCGCGATGTGCAGCGGGCTAACTCGCTCCCGAAGCTGGCCACCGCGCTCCTCGCGATTATCTGGGGCGTCTCAGGCGCGGCCGGCACCTTCTACACGCTCAATATGGTGGCCGAGCAGCTGCCGGGCAATGTGCGGCGCCTCATGCTGCCCTTCGTCTTTGTCGGCCCGGCCATCCTGATCCTGTTCTGGTTCCTGGCCCTACCTACCCTGCGCACCTTCTGGCTGAGCTTCTTCGATGCGCCATCGCGTAATTTCGTCGGCCTGAGCAACTATGTCGCCGTCTTCACCGAGCGCACGATGCTCACGGCCTTTCGAAATAACATCCTGTGGATGATCTTCGGCACGGCGGGCTGTGTGATCTGCGGCCTGCTGGTGGCCGTGCTGGCCGACCGCAGCAACTTCGAGTCGCTCGCCAAGGCCCTGGTCTTCTTACCGATGGCGATCTCGTTTGTCGGCGCCGGCGTGATCTGGCGCTTTGTCTACTACTACGCGGCGCCCGGCCAGACCCAGATCGGCCTGCTCAACGCGCTCGTCACTGCCTTCGGCGGCCAGCCGCAGGCCTGGACGACGCTCATCCAGCCATGGAATAACTTCTTCCTGATCTTGATCCTGGTCTGGATGCAGACCGGCTTCGCGATGGTGATCTTCTCTGCCGCGATCAAGAGCATCCCCGAGGATATTATCGAGGCCGCGCGCGTCGATGGCTCCAGCGAGGTCGGCATCTTCTTCAAGATCATGCTGCCATTCATCCAGGGCACCATCGTCACCACGACGACCACCATCCTGATCTTCGCCCTCAAGATCTTCGATGTGGTGATCGTGATGACCGGCGGCCAGTACGGCACCAATGTGATCGCGGTCGAGTTCTACCGCCAGCTCTTCACCGCCGGCGATAACGGGCGCGGCTCGGCGATCGCAATCGTGCTGCTCATCGCCGTCATCCCGGTGATGATCTATAACCTGCGCCAGCTCAACCGGCAGGAGGTGTTCTAATGGCCGTGGCAACAGCTCAGCCCGCACCCTCCCGCCGCGCCTCTAGCGCGAAGCGCCAGCAGCTGATCGGCAAGATTATTGTGAATGTGGTCCTGGCGATTATCTGTATCGCCTGGACAATCCCCACGATCGGCCTGCTCGTATCGTCGATCCGCACCCGCGAGGATATCGCCACCTCGGGCTGGTGGACGATCCTGCCCCACCGCGAGTATATGACAACCGGGACGGTGCAGCTGCCCGCAGATACCAACCTGCGCGAGCCGATCACGCTCCCGGCCGAGCTTGGCGGCGGCACCTACACCGCCGAGCAGATCACCGCGGGCGTGACCCTGCCGGACGGCCGGCGCATCACCTGGGAGAACCGCCGCGGGCGCCTGATTGCGATCCAGGGGCAGCAGTGGGCCGCCAATACGGACTTCACGCTCGAGAACTACCAGAATGTGCTCAGCGGGCGTACGTATACCTATATCGCGCCGGACGGCAGCGAGAAGACCGAGCAGGGCGATGATCTCTGGGGCGCGCTGCTCAACTCGATCGCGGTGACCGTGCCCGCGACGATCATCCCGATCTTGATCGCCGCCTTCGCCGCCTACGGCTTCGCCTGGATGCGCTTCCCCGGCCGCTTCGTCTTCTTCGTGATGGTCGTGGCGATGCTCGTCGTGCCGCTCCAGGTGGCCCTGGTGCCCATCCTGCGCGACTATGTGCGCCTCGACCTCAACGGCACCTACATGGCCGTCTGGCTGGCCCACACGGGCTTCGGCCTGCCCCTCGCCACCTACCTGCTCTATAACTATATCAGCCAGCTGCCCCGCGACATCCTCGAGTCGGCCTTCATCGACGGCGCCTCGCACTTCACGATCTTCACGCGCCTCATCCTGCCGCTCTCGGTGCCGGCCCTGGCCTCGTTCGCGATCTTCCAGTTCCTCTGGGTCTGGAACGACTACCTGGTGGCCCTGGTCTTCATCGGCAACCAGCCCAACGTGCAGGTGCTAACCATGCGCCTGGCCGATATGACCGGCTCGCGCGGTCAGGACTGGCACGTGCTCACGGCGGGCGCTTTTGTGACCATGCTCATCCCGCTGATCATCTTCTTCTCGCTCCAGCGCTACTTTGTGCGCGGCCTGCTCGCCGGCTCTGTTAAGGGGTAACTGCCACCGGCAGACGGATCAGGGGAGGGCTCGGCCCTCCCCTGATCTTATCTTCGCGAAGCGTGCTACAATACGGCCCAATCTGTGCTTTATGTCACGAGAGAGGGCTACATGCGCTTTGCACGTTCGAGCGGCATCCTGCTCCACCCGACCTCGCTGCCGGGCCCCTGGGGCATCGGCGACCTTGGCCCCGCCGCCTACCAGTTCGTCGATTTCCTCGTCGCCGCCGGCCAGAGCCTCTGGCAAGTCCTGCCGCTCGGCCCGACCGGCTACGGCGACTCGCCCTACCAGTGCTTCTCCGCCGTCGCGGGCAACCCTCTCCTCGTCAGCCTCGACCAGCTCATCCAGCGCGGCCTGCTCAGCTACGACGAGGTCATCGAGGCCGCCGCCAGCTTCGACCTCGCCGTCGACACGGTCAACTACGGCGAGGTGATCGGCTTCAAGCTGCCGCTGCTGCGCCGCAGCTACGAGCGCCTGCGCGAGGGCGTCGCCCCCGAGCTCGCCGCCGCCCTGGCCGAGTTCTCCGCCGCCCAGAAGGGCTGGCTCGACGACTACGCCCTCTTTATGGCCCTCAAGGACGCCCACGCCGGCCAGCCCTGGAACACATGGGCCCCCGATCTGCGCTCGCGCAAGCCCTCGGCCCTCAAGCAGGCCCGCCACGAGCACGCCTGGACGATCGAGGTCCACAAGTTTCTCCAGTTCCTCTTCTTCCAGCAGTGGCTGCCGCTCAAGGCCTACGCCAACGAGCGCGGCGTCTCGATCATCGGCGACGCGCCTATCTTTGTCGCCTATGATAGCGCCGATGTCTGGGCCAGCCCCGAGCTGTTCTTCCTCGACAAGGCGGGCCTTCCCACCGTCGTCGCCGGCGTCCCCCCCGACTACTTCAGCGAGACCGGCCAGCTCTGGGGCAACCCGCTCTACCGCTGGGATAAGATGGCGAAGGACGACTACGACTGGTGGGTCTCCCGCCTGCGCGCCGCCTTCACCCAGGTCGATATCCTGCGCCTCGACCACTTCCGCGGCTTCGCCGCCTACTGGGAGGTGCCCGCCACCCAGGAGACCGCGATCAACGGCCGCTGGGTCAGGGGCCCCGGCGCCGACCTCTTCGCCCACCTCGAGCAAGAGCTTGGCACCCTGCCGATCATCGCCGAGGACCTGGGCCTGATCACGCCCGACGTCCACGCCCTGCGCGATCAGTTCAACTTCCCCGGCATGGTCGTCATGCAGTTCGCCTTCAGCGGCGACCCCGAGAATACGTACCTGCCGCACAACCATGCCACGAACAGCGTCGTCTACACCGGCACCCACGACAACAACACCAGCGTGGGCTGGTTCGGCAGCCTCGACGAGGGCGAGCGCGAGCACGTGCGGGCCTACCTCGGCCACCCCTGCAATGATATCGCCTGGAACCTCATACGCCTGGCTATGATGTCCGTCGCCGACATCGCCGTCACCCCCTTCCAGGATGTGCTGCGCCTCAGCGCCGACGCCCGCATGAACACCCCTGGCCACCTCGGCCGAAACTGGGGCTGGCGCTTCCGCGGCGAGGCGCTCAACGGCAACGTCGCCGGCGGCCTCAAGTTCCTCACCGCCGTCTATAACCGCCTGCCCCCCACGCTCAAGCCCGCCCGCGAGCCCGACGCTCTCAAGTACGAGCCCGAGGAGGCGTAGCTGGCCGTGCGCGCCGCAGGCCCGTGCCGCCGACCGCTGCCGACAGTGGTCGGCGGTCGGTCGGCGGCGGTCGCGCAACTACGCGGGGTAGACCCGGCCATCCTCGACCCGCAGGCAGGTGATCCCGCTCAGGAACTCGGCCCCGAAGTCGGACAGGTCTGTCGCCGAGAGTAGCGTCTGCTGACCTGGGCGCCGGATAGCCTCGAGCAGATGGGCCCGGCGCTGCGCGTCTAGCTCGCTCAGGACATCATCGAGCAGCAGCACGGGCGCATCGCCGGCCCGCTGCCGCATCAGGGCCGCCTCGCCCAGCTTGAGCGCCAGGGCCACGCTGCGCTGCTGCCCGCGCGAGCCGTAGCGCCCCAGGTTTACCGCGCCAACCGTGAAGGCCAGGTCGTCGCGGTGCGGCCCCAGCAGCGTCTGCCCGCGGGCCAGCTCGTCGCGGCGCTGCTCGCGCAGCCCCTGGCCCATGCGGGCCGCCAGCCCCCCCGAGTCCTTCACGCCCAGCAGGTCGAGGCTCGGCAGGTAATCGATGGCCAGGGGCGCGCCGCCGCCACTGATCTCCTGGTAGAGCGGCCCGACAATATCATTGAGCTCGCCCACGGCCCGTAGGCGCTCGGCCAGAAGGTAGCCGCCCGCCGCAGAAAGCTCCTGATCCCAGTAGGCCAGCTCATCGTCGACGGACCGGGGCGGGCGGCGCCGCTCGCGCCAGGCGCGCAGCAGGCTGTTGCGCTGCTGCACGATCTTCTGGAAGTGGGCCAGGGTCCGCACATAGTGGGGGTCGAGCTGCGAGAGCGTGATGTCGAGGTAGCGGCGGCGCTCGGCGGGCGGCCCATCGACCAGGGTCAGGTCGGCGGGTGTGAAGAGGACCACACGCAGCTGGCCCACAAGGTCGAGGGCCCGGGCCGGGCGCTTATCGATGCGCACCAGCTTGCTCGAGAGGTTGGTGAGCTGGCCATCCTCGTCGGCGCGGCGCTGCACGATCACCTCGAGGCGCACCTTGCCCGTCTGGCGGCGCACCTCGGCGGCGACCCGCGTGAAGGGCGGCACCCCAGCCTCGCCCACGGCCTCCCAGCGCACCAGCTCGCGGTCGGCGCTCACGCGGGGCGAGCGGGTGGTGGCCAGGTAGAAGAGCGCCTCGAGCACGCTGGTCTTACCGGCGGCGTTGGGCCCATAGAGCAGCGTTATCTCGGGCGCGAGCTTGAGGTCGAGGCGCTGATAGTTGCGGAAGTCGCGCAGGCTCAGCTGGGTAACATCCATCCAGGGTGGCTTTACCCGACGAGCTGAAGCGCGCGCAGCGCCTTCAGATCCGCGCAGCCGCTACAGAACATCGCCACGCGCAGCTCGCGGATAAAGGCGCTCAGGCCCTCGGCAACGGCCTCGGCGCCGCGCTCGTCGATGGCGCTGACCAGGGCGGGCTTGGCGGTGCCGGCCAAGTCTGCGCCGAGGGCGATCGCCTTGGCCACATCGACGCCGCTGCGCACCCCGCCCGAGCCGATGATCGTCGCGTCGGGCAGGGCGGCGCGCACCTCGCGGATGCACTCGCTGGTCGGCAGGCCCCAGTCGGCGAAGGCCCCGGCCACACGGCGGCCCTGCTCACCATTCTGGCGGAAGCGCTCGACCTCGCTCCAGCTGGTGCCGCCCGCGCCGGCGACATCGATCACGCGCACGCCACACTCGTAGAGCCGGCGGGCGTCGCCGGCCCCGATGCCGTTGCCGACCTCCTTCACCACCACTGGCACCTCGAGGCAGCGGCAGACCACCTCGATCTTGCCGAGCAGGCCCCTAAAGTTGGTGTCGCCCTCGGGCTGCACGGCCTCCTGGAGGGGGTTAAGGTGGAGGATCAGCGCGTCGGCCTCGATCATCTCGACGGCGCGGCGGCAGTGCTCGACGCCAAAGCTGTAGTTGAGCTGCACGGCGCCCAGGTTGGCAAGGAGGGGGATGCGGGGGGCCACACGGCGCACCTGGTAGGTCGAGGCGAGGCGCGGGTCAATCACGGCGGCCCGCTGCGAGCCAACGCCCATAGGCAGCCCAAGGTGCTCGGCGGCCTCGGCCAGGGCCAGGTTGATCTTCTCGGCGACGCTGGCCCCGCCGGTCATCGAGCTGATTAGCAGGGGGGCGCTGATCGGCTTGCCAAGGAAGGTCGTGCGTGTATCGATCGCCGCAAGGTCGAGCTCGGGCAAGGCGGTGTGGGGCAGCCTGTAAGCCGCGAAGCCAGCGACCACACCCTTCGCCGCCACGTCCTCGCTGAGCACGATCTTGATGTGGTCGACCTTCCGACCCTCAGTCTGGCCAGAGTCCGGCACGGCGCCCTCCTTGCGCGTATGGCGCTCTGAAGCGTAGTATGCCGATCATACCAGCAAAGAGGGGGGGCGTCAAACCAAGGGCTACAGATACTCGCGCTGGTTCACGCGGCGCTTCCACTCCTCCTTAATCTCGACGGGGGTACCCTGCGAGATGAGGAAATCGAGCAGCAGGCGCGAGAAGGTGGTCGAGTGCTCGAGGAAGGGGAAGTGGTTCGCCTTCGGCAGCACCAGCATCTGAACGGGCCGGTCGACCAGATCATTGAGGAAGCTCGCGTGCTCGGGGGTGATAATCTTGTCTTGCCCGCCGTACACCGCCAGCAGCGGGCGCTCCAGGGCCGTAACCTGGGCGCGCAGGTCGGTGTCGAGCAGCGACTCCTGCACACTCGTGAGCACCTGCTCGCTGAGGCTCTCGGTGTCCTCGAACAGCTCTTGCTGCACCTCGGGGTCGGCGATCGGAATATTGCGGATCAGCTTGGACCAGACATTGGTCGAGCTGTTCATCCCGAGCAGCCGCGAGAAAGTGCCGGGCTTGATATGGCTCGACAGGATCTGGCCCTGCATCGGGGTGGCCACCGTCATCACCTTCAGAAAGCGATCGGGGCGCTCGCGGGCTGCCCTGATGGCCACAATGCCGCCCAGGCCGTGGCCGACCAGGTTCGCCACCGATATGCCCATCTGGTCCATAAAGCGGCACAGCATATCGACATAGCCCGACACGGTGAACTGGCTGCCCTTGCGGTCGCTCTCGCCGAAGCCCCAGAAGTCAATCGCATAGGCGCGATAGCGCTCCGAGGCCAGGTCCATCGTCGGCACCCAGTAGCGCCACGAGCCGAGCCAGCTGTGCAGAAAGATGATGGGCTGGCCGCGTCCGAAGACCTCGTAGTGGACCAGCCGGTTGTCGAGGTGAATGGCGCTCACTCGGCTTCCCTATCGGCGTCGTTGGTATCATTGTGCTGCAGGGGTAGGATAAAGCTGAAGGTGCTTCCCTTTTCCTGTTCGCTCTGGACCCACATCTCGCCGCCGTGCTGCTCCACGATCTGCTTGGCTATGGCAAGGCCCAGGCCCGTGCCCCCAGCCACGTCGCGGAGCGGGTTATCCGCCCGGTAGAACGGCCGGAACAGCTTCTTCCGCTGCTCGGGGCTCAGACCGACGCCATTGTCCTCAACGTCGACCTGCAGCATATTGGCTCGATTGAGGAAGGCGCGCACATGGATGCGTCCCCCCTCGAAGGTGTATTTTACCGCGTTTGAGAACAGGTTGAGGAAGACCTGGCTGATGCGCCGCTGGTCGGCCATCACCGACGGCAGCGAGGGCGGCGCGTCCACCGTGACCTGCATGTCCTTGCGCTCGTACTCCAGCCGCAGCGACTGCACGGTCTCGATGATCAGCGCCGGCACCTCCACCGGCATAATGTTCAGCTTTTTCTTCGAGTCCGGCCGCGAGAACTCGAGGATATCTTCGATCAGGGCCCGCAGCCGATTCGTATTGTTCTTGATGATCTGCAGGTAGCTCGTCTGGTCCTCGGTCAGGGCGTGGGCGCCCGGCAGCAGCAGCACATCCACATAGCCCTTCACCGCCGTCAGGGGCGTACGCAGCTCGTGGCTCACGTCCGAGATAAACTGCCGCTTGGCCTGGTCGGCCTCGATCTCGCGCGTGATATCGCGCAGCACCGCCACCTCGCCGTAGCGCTGCCCGCCGGGGCCCACCACCGAGGCCAGGTTCACGGCGATCACCTGCCCGGGGTCGGTCAGATCGATCGAGGTCGAGTAGATCTGCAGGCCCTGCCGCACCTGCTTGAGCCCGTTGGTCAGGCCATTGTAGATCGTATGGGCGCGCCTGCGCGCCACCTCGTCGCCGCCGACCGACTCGAGGATGCTCAAAGGCTGGCCCAGCACCGACAGCGCCCCGATCTCCAGCACCTGCTCGGCCGCCGGGTTAAACAGGGTGATGCACTGGTCGGTGTCGAGCACGATCACGCCCTCGGTCACCGAGCGGAATACCGCCGCGCTCTTCGAGCTCTCCTCGCGCTGCTCCTCAAGCAGCACCGCGTTGGTGCCGGCCAGGTCGGTGATGAAGCTGTAGAGCTGGGCGTTCGCCACCGCCGAGGCCACCACGCCGGCAATCGTGCCCAGCAGGTTCATCTGCGAGTCGGTGAAGAAGCCCACCTCGGTTGAGGAGAGCACCAGCACGCCCAGGGCCGCGTCGCTGGTCTTGAGCGGCACCGCCGCCGCCGAGCGCACCTCGTCGGCGCGGCCCGCCTCGATCACCCAGCGCTCGTCCTCCAGCACGTCAGGGATGTTCACCGGCTCCTGGTGCTGCATAACCCAGCCGGCCAGGCCCTCGCCGCCGGCAAAGCTCAGCGGGATGTTGGCCGCCCGGGCGTCGCCACGCCCATAGAGCACGGCCCGGCAGAAGAGGGCGTTGCTCTCGGGGTCGCGCAGCATGATCGAGCCGCGCAAGACGCCCATATGCTTTGAGATCAGCTCGAGGGCCTGGCGGAGGACCCCATTCAGGTCGAGCTGGGTGGTCAGCTCGAGCGTGATCGAGTGGACGGCCTCCAGGCGCTCTTTCTCCTCGGCCAGCTGCCGGCCAGCCTGCTCGAGCTCGGCGGTGCGCTCGCTGACCCGTCGCTCGAGGTCGGCGGCGAGGTTCGAGATCTGGTCGAAGAGGCGCGCGTTCTGGATCGCCTGGCTCGCCTGGTTGGCGAGGGTGAAGGTCACCTCAACGTCCTCGTCATCATAGGCCTCTGGCGTCGCCGCCCCAATCGTAAGGATGCCGACCAGCTCGTTGTCAACTAGCAGGGGCGCGCCGATCCAGGCCCCGGCCTGCCAGCCGGCCTGCAGCATCGGCGCGAAGCGTGGGTCGAGCAGGGCGTCCTCGATCAGCACCGGCCGCCGCTCCTGGGCCATCGTCTGGAAGAGCGGGTGCCCCTCGACGGCGAAGTCGGTTGTCAGCAGCGTCGCCCGCTCGAGGCCGCGGGTCTCGGTGATCTGCAGATAGCCGAGCCCCTGGTCGCGCAGCAGCACCGCGGCGTGGTCGTAGTGCACGACCAGGGCCAGCTGGTCGAGGATGAGGGTCTGGATCTCGCCCAGGGCCAGGGTCGAGGTGAACGACTGGGCCACGTCGCGCAGGGTGTCGGCCAGACGGCGGCGCTGCTGCTCGAGCTGGTAGAGCTGGGCGCTCTTGAGCGCCTGGCCCGCCTGATTGCCCAGGATCGAGATCAGCGAGATCTGGTGGCCCGTCCACTCGTGGGGGTGGCGCAGGCCCACCCACAGCACGCCCAGGCGATGATCCTGGGGGCCGACGGCGATGCCAAGCACGCTGCGGATGCCGTGGGCCAGGGCGTCAGGGTTCGCCAAGGGCACCTGCTGGAGATCGCTGATCGCCATCGGCTGGCCGCTCATCAGCAGCCGCCCCGTCATGCCGTCGAGGCGGAAGCCGATCTTCAGGTCGTCGCGGGTCTGCATTCGCTCGACCAGGATCTGCTTCTCGATCCGCCCATACCGGTCGAGGCGCAGCACCGCGCAGAGCTCGACGCCCAGCAGGCGCATGGCCGCGTCGGCCACCATCTGCTGGGTCTCGTCCATATCGAGGGTGCCCGAGAGGTTCTGGGTCACCTCGAAGAGGGTTGTCATCTCGGCGGCGTTCTGGCGCGTCTCGCTGAAGAGACGGGCATTATTCAGGGCCGCCGCCGCCTGGTTGGCCGCCGTGGTCAGAAAGCGCAGGTCGTCCTCATCGAAGGCCCGCGCCTCGTAGCTCTGGATGCTAATCACGCCCAGCACCTTGCCGCTGAAGAGGATCGGCACCACCAGGAACGACTGCTCCTCGCGCTCGTCCGGGCCGGCGTGCCCATCGTCTTCCATCGCCAGGCCCCTGGCCCGGCCCTCATCGGCGCTGTGCAGCAGCAGCGGCTGCGCCGTGCGCACCACCCGTCCGGTGACGCCCTGGCCCAGAGGGCGAGATGCCAGGCTCATACGCATACCCCGGTCACAGACCACCGGGTAGCTCATGGTCTCGCTCTGCTCGTCGTAGAGCCCGATCAGCGAGGTGCTGACGTCGATCACCTTGCCGATGCCCAGGTGCAGCTGCTCGAGCGTCTCCGCCAGATCGAGGGTCGCATTGACCGCCTCGCTGATCGCGTTGATCGAGGAGAGCTCTTTGATCCGCTGCTCGCGCTCCTGGAATAGCCGCGCGTTCTCGAGGGCCGCCGCCGCCTGGTCGGCCAGGCCCGAGAGCAGGGCCTGCTCATCGGAGGTGAAGCTGCGGCCGTAGTTGGTCATAACGCTGAGCACGCCCATCAGCTGCCCGCGATAGACCACCGGCACGCCCAGAAATGACACCAGGTTGTTATCGCGCTGGTAGGTCGGGTAGAGCGAGAGACCGGCCTCATTCACGTCGTCGACAATCAGCGGCTGGACCATCTCGGCCACCCGGCCCGTGAAGCCACGGCCCACGGGCACCCGCATCGTGGCGCCCCGCTCTGAGGGGATGCCGTCGAGGGCCGCCGGCACGAGCACCCCGCCGTCAATCAGGCGCCAGAGCGCCACCGTGGTCACGCTGAGCTGCCGGCTCACTAGCTCCATCAGCCGGTTGAGCACCTCTTCGGGGCGCAGCAGCGACGAGAGGATGCTGGCCGCGTTTAGCAGGGTCGAGAGGGCGCCCACCTTCTGCTCGAGGGCGCGCGCGCTGGCGCTCGCCGCCGTAAAGGCCTGGGCCCGACCGATCGCCATGCTCGTCTGGTTGGCGATGGTCTGGCAGAGCTCGATCGCCTGGTCGCTGAACTCGCCCGCGCGGCCGACAAAGTCGAGCCCGACAGCGCCCATCACGACCCCGTCGACGACCAGGGGCACCAGCGCGATCGATCTGATATCGAGCTCGCGGAAGGTCTCGTGCGATCTGAGCAGCAGCGGGTAGGTCTGGGCCTCGTGGGCTACCAGGGGGCGCTGGTGCTCGTCGAGCCAATCCACCGAGGGGTTGTCGCGCAGCTGGATCCTGATCGTGTCCAAGACGCCGCTGGGCCGGTGCTCGGCCACAGCCGGGGCGTAGCCCGCCTGGCGGTCGTAGACTACCACCCGGGCCTGATCCACACTCGTGGCCTCGGCCATGGTGTCCACGATGATCTGGTAGATCTGCGCGACATCGGTCTCGGCGCTCACCAGCACCGAGACTTTATTGAGCAGATCGAGCTGGCTGACCTGCTCGCGGGCCTGCGCCAACAGGCGGGCGTTCTGCACCCCCAGGGCCAGCTGGTTGGCAACCGTGGTCATAAAGCCCAGCTCGCGCTCGCTGTAGAGCGCGGGCGTGTAGCTCATCACCGCGATCACGCCCACGACGCTGCCGTCGCCCACTAGCAGAGGCACGCCGAGCCACGAGGCCGACAGGTGCTCGCCGCCCAGGGTGATCGGCGCGAAGCCCCGCTGCTCATACTCGCTGCTCAGGTCGGCGAAGAGCAGGTGGCGCCGGGTGCGGATGATGTGCTCGGTCAGGCTGCCCGACGATGGCGCCCGCGAGCTCGCGTCAAGCCTGTGGATGTGACCCTCTACCTCGAACGAGAGCGAGATGCGGTTCTCATCCTCGTGGAAGATAAAGATGAAACATGCGTCGAGGGGCAGGAAGACGCTCAGCTGGTCGTAGGTGAGCCGAATCATACGCTCGAGGTCGAGGGTCGAGCTGGTGATCTGGCCGATCCGGTTGATCACATTCAGCTCGGCGATCCGCTGCTCGCGCTCGCGGAACAGCGTGGCCCGCTCCATCGCGATCGCCAGCTGGTTGGCCAGGGCCAGCAGGAACTGCTTATCGCGCTCGGTGAAGACGCCGGGCGCGAAGTCCTGCACGCTCAACACACCGATCACGCGCCCCTGGCTGATCAGCGGCACGCCAAGCCACGAGCGGACATCCTCGGCGCCGTCGACCCTGGGCACCGCCTGCGGCCGTAAGCGCGCATCGTTCGCCAAATCCTGCACCAGCAGGGCCTGGCCATTATCAATGATCAGCCCGGTGAGGCCCAGCTTGGGCGTCACGGCCTTATGAACGCTCGCCAGTAGCTCGCCCTGGCGCATAAATAGCTCGAAGCGCATATCGCGCGTCTCGGACCTGTAGCTGGCGATGTAGAAGAAGCTGGGCGTGCCGAGGTAGGCCACGATCTCCTGGTAGACCCGTTCGAGCAAGGTGTCGAGGTCGGTGGTTGAGGTGGCGGCGCTACCGACCTGGAAAAGGGCCGCCATCTGCTCGGCGCGGGCGTCGGCGTCACGCAGCAGCCACGAGTTCTCGATCGCGATCGCGGCCTGGTCGGCGAAGATCTCGAGCGGCTCGACACTGCGCTCGGTTGGGCGGTGGTGCTCCTGGGGCTCGCTCACCAGCATCAGGCCAAGCAGCGCGCCGTCGGTCGAGTAGAGCGGAACACAGAGCCGGTCGCCGGCCTGCCACTCGCCCGGCGCGCCCGCGCCCTCGAAAGGCCTGTAGCTAAAGACCGCAGTGTCGAAGCTGGCCTCGATCTCACGGGCGGCCTCGGCGGGCACAAAGTAGCAGCGCCCGACCCGGAAGCGCGAGTCGAGGTAGCGCACGGCCAGGGCCTCGGGCAGGGGCGCCTGGGCCATCTGGTCGAGCTCGCTCAGGGGGATGCCGGCGGCCGCGGCGGGGCGCAGCACCCCGGGCATGTCGGGGGAGGCCAGACAGAAGAGGACCGTGCGGTAGTTGGCCGCCTCTAGCGCGCTGTAGCCGACCTGCTCGAGCAAGTTGTCGAGGGTGCGGTCGGCGCGCATAGCCTGGCCGATCTCGAGCACGTTGTTGAGGATGGCGGACCTGGTCTTCTGGGCCCGGTAGAGGTGCTCGAGCTCGGCGTAGCGCTGGGCGTTGCCGATGCCGACGGCGGTCTGGTGGGTCAGGGCGCGCAGGAACTCGACGGCGTCGTAGTCGAAGGCCCGCTGGCGGGGCGCCAGCAGCAGCAGCACGCCATAGACGCCGGCCTGATAGAAGATCGGCGCGGCCAGGGCCGAGCGGGCCTCGCGCATCCCCAGGGCGTCGCGCTCGGCATCGCCGAGCGTATCGCTCAGGTCGGGCTCGCGCCGCTCGAGGGCCCTGTAGGCGGTGACGGCCTCCGGGGGCAGCGTGCTGCCGAGCAGGCCAGGGCGCTGCGGGTCGGTGAAGCCCACGGCCTCGACCACCACATAGGCCGCCTCGCTCTCGTCCACGGTGTTCTCGAGCGAGTCGCGGTAGATCTCGGGGGCCTGCGAGCCGCCGAGGTTGCTGAGGGCCACGGCCCCGTCGGTCTCCTGGTCGCCAGAGGCCGTGCGCAGGGCGATCAGGCCGTGGCTGGCGCCGGTGACCTTGATCGCCTGCTCAAGTACATACTCGAGGATCTCTTTCTGGGCCAGGGTCGAGGCCAGCTGGCTCGAGACGCGCTGAAGGGCGCGGAGCTGCTCGATGCGCGCGCGCAGGCTCGTGTCGGCCTGCTCGTAGCGCGTAGCGTTGGCGATGGCCTGGGCCGCCTGGCCGGCCACAATGGTGAGCAAGCGGGTCTCATCGTCGCTAAAGGCCGCCGGGCGGGCTGCGAACAGCTCGAGCGTGCCGAGCAGATCCTCGCGCAGGCGCAGCGGCACGCCCAGGTAGGCGCGCGCGGGCACACCCTCGTCGAGCATCACGCTGTCGAGCTCAGGCAGATCGCTGAGCTGGGGGGGCGGCTGCTGGAAGTCGCCAATGCGCAGGGCGCGGTTGTGGCGGGCAAGCCAGCCGGTCAGATTAGGGGAGACCAAGGCGGTCTGCAGGCCCCACTGGGCAGCCAGGCGCAGCTCGTGCTCGCGTAGATCGTAGAGACAGATGCGCGCGCCGTTGAAGCGGGCCAGGGCGCGGGCGCCGTCGAGGATGGCGTCGAGGGTCTCGTCGAGCGACAGGTCGGTGGCGAGATCGCGGCTGATCTGCTGGAGCAGCTCGAGCTCGGCGGCCCGCTGCTGCTCGGCCAGGTAGAGGCGCCGGTTGAGGATGGCCGTCGCCACCTGGGCGGCCAGCACCTGGGCCAGGTTGCGCTCGGCCTGCGTGACGGGGCGGCGGGCGCGGGTGTAGCCGATCGCCAGCAGGCCAAGGGTCTCGTCTTTGCCACGTAGGGGCAGCACCAGCGCGCTGCGGCAGCCGTCGTCGGCGAGGGCGGCGGCCAGGGGGTTATGGACGGCCACCGCGCCCGTGTCCTCGATCAGCAGCGGGTCGCCGCGGCCGACCTGCGCCAGAATGGCGCCCGCCCCGCGGACGACACTCTCGAGGCCCGAGGGCTGGCTGCGGCCGGGCTCGCTGTACGAGCTGACCGTCTTCAGCAGGTCGGTGGCGACCTGGTCAATCAGCAGCACCGCGCAGTAGTCGGCGTCCAGGGCCAGGGCGATGTTCTCGGTGGCCCTGGTGAGCATGCTCTCGACCTGGGTGGTGGTCGTGATCTCCTGGCTGTTCTCGTAGAGCACAAACAGCTCGCGGGCCCGCTGCTGCTGCTGGCTGAAGAGGCGGGCGTTGCGCACCAGCAGGGTGACCTGGGCCGCGAAGACGCCGGCCAGGCGGCGCAGGCGGGGGCTCGGCGTCTCGCCGGCCAGGATTAGCACGACGATGCCGGCCGTGTCATCCTGTGTCTTGAGGGGCAGGGCCATGGCGGGGCGCTCACCGAGGGCCGGGGTGCTCGATCCGCGGCGCCGAGCCGCCCCAGGGGCGAGGGTGCCGATCTGCATCACGCCGGAGGCAGCCTGGGCGACAATGCTCGGCCCACTGAGGGGCAGGCTTGATGGGAAGACGAAGGGCCCATCGCCGGCGATCAGGAGCGTCGCCTGGCTATCGGCATCCTCGAGCGTGTAGATCGCGCCCATCTCGACGCCCACCAGCGGCGCGGCGCGGGTGAGCACCGCCTGGACGAGGGTGCGCGTGTCGAGGAGGCCGACCAGCTCGAGGTTGGCGCTGATCAGGCTGTAGATCTGCTCGACCAGGGCGGCCTCCTCGTGCTGGCTACGCATGACGAGCAACAGGGCCATCTGGGCGCCGAGGGCCGCGGCAACATTCGGGTCAAGGGCGGCGGCGCCGCCGCCGCCCAGGTACAGACGGCAGATCTGGGCATCATCGGCGCGCAGCACACGCGGGGCCGGATC
>JAAXUL010001434.1 GCA_013336035.1 Chloroflexales bacterium | reverse complement strand
GACTGATGACCTCTGGGGCGCAGTGAATCGCGGCCAGGCCAATACCTTGCTCGATTTGCTGCGGCAGCTACCGGATACTCAGCTCGCCGCCGATCTGCGACTCCGGCTTTATGTGGGCCGCGGTGAGCTTGGTACACTCCTCAGCGACGCCGAGACCGCCCGTGCGGCATACGAGGCTGCCTTCGCACTCCTCGATCATCTGCCCGAAAGCACCGAGCGTCGTCTGCAGCAGGCGCGGGTCTGTCGCGGGATGGGCGAGCTGCTCCAGCCCCGGGCGCCACAGGAGGCCCTGGGGTGGGTTGAGCGGGGCCTGGAGCGGTTCGACGACGGGGATGCGCTCGAGGTAGCGCTGCTCCGGCAGCGCGCAGGCTCGGTGCTCATTAGTATGGGCGACAACAAGGCCGCTCATGCCATGCTCGAGCAGGGGCTGGCGGCGCTGCCGGCTGCCGCCGATACGCAGCGCGCCGACATCCTGACCAACCTGGCAACGGTCTCGTGGCTCCAGGGTGAGCCCGACCAGGCCGAAGCCAGAGCGCGTGAGGCTCTGGCGCTCTACGAGCGCGCCGGGCAGCGCTGGAAGATGGTCACCCTCTATCAGAACCTGGGCATGGGAAAGCACTACGCCGGTGATTGGGCCGGTGCAGCGGCCGAGTATGGGCGGGCGATGGAGGAGGCCAGGGCACTGGAGAGCATCGTGCGTCAGGTCGAGCTGGGGCTCTGCCTCGGCACGCTCGCGAACAACCAGGGCGAGCGCGAGGCGGCGCAACGCCACTTTGAGCAGAGCATCAGACTGGCCCGAAGCCACCAGTTGCGCGAGCAGCTCAGCCTGGGCCTCTCCGGCCTGGCCGAGCTCTACCTGGGTGAGGGCAGCCTGGAGGCCGCCGTGACAGCACTCGACGAGGCCGCCGCACTCGCCGCCGAGCTCAACCTTGGCTACCAGCGCAGCGAACTCGCCCGCGAGCGCGCCGAGATCCTGCTTGCGCGCGGCGACAGAGAGGCGGCGCTGGCTCAGGCCGAGGCGGCTTGCACCTACGGGCGCGAGCAAGAGAACCCGCGTGAGGAGGGGATGGGCCTGCGCGTGCTCGGCCAGGCTCTGTACGCCGGCGGCCGACCCGACGAGGCCTATAAGGCATTCGCGCGGAGTGTGGAGCTTCTTGAGGATCAGGACCCGTACGAGACGGCGCGGTCTCGTGCGGCGTGGGGAGCAGTAAGGGCGGACGAGTCTGGAGCAGGGTTGCTGTACGCCGCGGGGTCTACCTTCGAGCGCCTTGGTGCCCACCAGGACCTGAACAGCGTTCTCTCATTGCTGCGACAACGAGGAGGGGAGCATGATCAGGAAGCTAGTTCGCTGGACCGCCTGCCTACTGATGCTGACCACGACGATGTCTGTAGGGCTGATGAAGTCGACCCTGGCTAACACCGCCGCAAGTGTTGAGCAGGAGTTTGTCTACACCCTGGAAGATCGCGACACGGATACCAACCGCATCCACGGCTACCTGGTCAATGGGGCGACTGGCGCCTTGACTCTCCTCGGCGACCCGGTAGACACCGGCTTTCCGGGCGACAATAACACGAATGATGTGCTGCAGCGGCTCGCTTTCCATCCCGCGACCCGCCGCCTCTTTGCCATCAACGGTGGTGCCAGCCACACCCTGAGCGTCTTCGACGTTGACCTGTTCACCGGGCAGCTGACGCGGAGGCCCGAGCTTACGCAAAACCTTGGCGCCGGGGGCTGGAACTGCGTAGTGGTTCACCCCAGCGGCTCGCCGGTGCTGGTAGGTGGCGCAGTCGCAGTTGAGGGCAGTGTTGCCGGACGCGTTTTGAGCTATGTCTTCAACGCGAGCGGCGAGCTCGTGGCGCAGGGAGGCCCGGCCGACGCGGGCGAGGCCATCCCGTACTCGTGTCGTCTGAGTCAGGATGGCCAGTATTTCTACGCCGGAGGGTCCGGCCCGGACAGCATAGCCGGCTTCCGGGTTGATGCGCTGACTGGAAGTCTGAGCCCTCTTCCTGGCTCGCCCTTCGCTGCGGGGGTCAGTTACCCCCTCGCCTACGCAACCGACGACCAGGGGCG
>JAAXUL010001433.1 GCA_013336035.1 Chloroflexales bacterium | reverse complement strand
GGCCTGCGCCACGGCCCGCTCGCTGAGCAGCGTGCCGAGCTGGCGACGCGCGACACCTGGGGCGCGGTGAACCGCGGCCAGGCCGGCGCCCTGCTGAGCTTGACCCAGCAGCTGCCGGCCGAGGGCCTCGCCGACGATCTGCGGCTGCGGGTCTACCTGGCGCGGGGCGAGCTCGGCACGCTGCTCAGCGAGCGGGCGGTGGCGCAGGCCGCCTATGAGGCCGGCTTCGCGCTCCTCGCGGCCCTGCCCGAAGATGCCGGGCGCCGCGCCCACCAGGCGCGGATCTGCCGCGGTATGGGCGAGCTGCTCCAGTCAGAGGCGCCGCGACAGGCCCTGGCGTGGGTCGAGCGCGGCCTGGAGATGCTCGGCGATAGCGAGCCGTTCGCGGCCGCCCTGCTGCGCCAGCGGGCCGGGGCGGTGCTGATCGGCGTGGGCGAGAACGAGACCGCTCGCGCGATGCTCGAGCGCGCGCTGGCAGAGCTGCCGCCTGAGGCTGGCGCGCAGCGCGCCGACACCCTGACCAACCTGGCGACCATCGCCTGGCTCCAGGGTGAGACCGGGCGGGGCGAGGCTTGCGCCTCCGAGGCGCTGGCGCTCTACGAGCGCGCCGGCCAGCGCTGGAAGATGGTGACGATCTGGCAGAACCTGGGCCTTGGCAAGCAGTACGCCGGCGACTGGTCAGGCGCGGCGCTCGAGTACGCCCGCGCGCTAGAGGAGGCGGTCAGGCTTGGGGGCATCGTGCGCCAGGCGGAGCTGGCGCTCTGCCTCGGCATGCTGGCGATCAACCAGGGGGCGGACGCCGCCGCGCGCGCCCACCTCGACAGCTGCGTCGCGCTCGCGCGGCAGCACCAGCTTCACGAGCAGCTCAGCCTGGGCCTCTCGAGCCTGGCCGACCTGCACCTGCGCGAGGGCAGCTGGCAGGCGGCCGAGACAGCCCTGGGCGAGGCCGCGACGCTCGCCGCCAGCCTCGACCTGCGCTACCAGCTCAGCGAGATCGCCCGCGAGCGCGCCGAGCTGCTGCTGGCGCGAGGCGAGAGCGCGACGGGGCTGGCCGCGGCAGAGGCGGCGTGTGAGCACGCCCGCGAGCAGGGGAACCCGCGCGAGGAGGGGATGGGCCTGCGGGCGCTGGGCCAGGCCCTGCTCGCCGGCGGGCGCCCCGAGCAGGCGAGCAGCGCCTTCGCGCGGAGCGTCGAGCTGCTCGATGACCAGGACCCGTACGAGGCCGCGCGGACCCGATCCGCCTGGGGGGCCGCGCGCGCCGATGCGACCGGCGATGAGCTGCTGCGCGCCGCGGGGGCGACCTTCGCGCAGCTAGGGGCAAGGCGTGATCTAGAGGCAACGCTGGAGCTGCTGCGGCAGCGAGGGGGGGACTATGAAAGGGAAATTCGTTCGCTGGGCCACCTGCCTGCTTCTGATCGTCACGGCGACGCTGACGAGCCAGCTGACCCCGGCGCGGGCGCAGCAGGCGCAGACGTCTGAGCGAGAGTTTCTGTATGTCCTTGAGGACCGGAGCGCCGGGAGCAACCGCATCCACGGCTACCTGGTGGATGGCGCCACTGGCCAGCTGGCCTCGCTCGGCCCCCCGGTCGAGACGGGGCGCCCAGGCGACGATAATTACTGGGGCAACGTGCAGCGGCTGGCCTTTCACCCTGGCACACGCCGCCTCTTCGCGCTCAACGGCGGCGACAGCAACACCCTCAGCGCCTACAGGGTCAATACGACCACGGGCGCCCTCACCCCTGACTTTACGGTGAGCCTGGGCACGGGCGCATGGGGCTGCGTAGCTGTCCACCCGAGCGGATCACCCGTTGTGGTGGGCGGAGCCGCAGCGCCCCAGATCGGGCGCGTTCGCAGCTATCTGATCGACGCGAGCGGCGCGCACCTGGCCCCCGGCTCGCCGGCCGATGCCGGCGCGGCCATCCCGTACTCCTGTCGCTTCAGCCAGGATGGCCGCTACCTGTACGCCGGCGGCTACGGCGAGACCATCATCGCCGGATTCCAGGTGGACTCGGCGAGCGGCGCGATTGCCCCTCTCGCCGGCTCGCCCTTCAACGCCGGGGTGAGCTACCCG
>JAAXUL010001432.1 GCA_013336035.1 Chloroflexales bacterium | reverse complement strand
CTGCAGGCGTGCATCCTTCGTCTGCAGGCGTGCATCCTTCGTCTGCAGGCGTGCATCCTTCGTCTGCAGGCGTGCATCCTTCGTCTGCAGGCGTGCATCCTTCGTCTGCAGGCGTGCATCCTCGCGTGGCCGGGCCAATTCTCAGGTCCTTATCATCCGCGACGGACGCTCGAGGCACAGGATGTGAAAAACAAAGCCTAGTCGCAGATAGTCTGCGATCGGGTCCGGCAGCCACGCCCACCGCTGCCAACCGGGCCTGTGAGCCTGACACTCAGCTGGAGGGATATGGCACCACCGCATCGACCAGGTGCTAGTGCGTCCACGGCGGCGCTTCCGCCCGCCAGTGACAGCTAGGCGTCGGGCACGTACCACCCGAGTCGTCTCGAACTGTAGGGCGGCTCAGATGTTCCGCGCGTCCCGCAATGCCTGATCCGCGTGGGATCATCCCATAGCCGAACAGGCCAGGGCGCGGTCGCGCAGAAGGCCCCAGCGTCCCGACGGCCGCCACACCGACGGCCGCTCAGACGCTGTTAGCTTATGGAGGACCAAGCCATGCGCAAGTTAAGCCTTGCTCTTGCCGTCCTGACGGCGCTGCTCTTCGTCGCCGTCCGCGGCGCGTCGGCCCAGACCGAGCCCACATCCGCGGCGACCCTGCGGATCGTCCACGCCGCCATCGGCGCCCCTGGCGTCGATATCTATCTGGATGGCCAGGCGGCCCTTAAGAGTCGCGACTTCTTCTCGGAGGGGGCGCTGTCGCTGGCCCCGGGCGACCACGAAGTGCTGGTGGTGCGCGCGGGTGAGGCCCCCGCCAGCGCCTTTGTTGGCAAGCGCTTCAACGCGGATGCGGGCGAGGCCTACACCCTCGCGCTGATCGGCGACAACAATGTGCGCGGCCTGCTGCTGAAGGATCGCACCAGCGCCCCAGAGTCAGACGAGGCTCGCGTCCGCATCATCCACGCCGCCACCGGGGTCGGGGCAGTTGACGTCGCCGTCGCCGGCGCCGAGCCGTTCCTCCAGGACGCCGTCTTTGGCAGCTCCACCTATATCGACGTGCCGATCGGCACCTACGCCTTCGACCTCGCCGCCGCGGACACAGGCGTCAATCTGCTCCAGACCCTCGAGTTTAGCTTCGAGCCCGGTTGGGTCTACACCCTCGTCGTGACCGGCAACTCGCCCGAGAGCGTCTGGGTGCAGGCGCTAGTTGATCGCGCGGCGCCCTAGCCACGCCCGCCCCGTGCGCAGGATCGCTGCGACGGGGAAACTCACCTGCTGCCTCCCTGTCGCGAGCGGCCATAGTGGCACAACGATTGCACAGAGAGAAGTGGGTCACTTGTATTGTGCATCGCCGTTGCGGCTTCCTGGCGCTGACCCAGTGCGAGGAGGGTTTCTTCAGAGGGGGTGCGCCCCTGGAGCTCCCCCACAACGACGACGGTCAAGACAACTGGCCCACTACCACGAAGGTCATGAGCGCGCCGGCCTGAGGGCCAAGCGCTATCTAGAATCAGGAGCCCACCAGTGACCACGAACAGAGATTTCGACCGCACGAATATCAACCGCGAGACGGGGGGGGGCAGCACGAGCGGTAGAGTGGATCCGACTAGCGCCGGCGAGCGCGCCGCCGCGCAGGCCGGCGAGCTGAAGGACCGCGCCGCCGCGCAGGCCGGCGAGCTGAAGGACCACGCCGCCGCGCAGGCCGACGAGCTGAAGGGCCGCGCCGCCGAGGCCGGCCAGCAGGCCGCGGAGCGGATCGACTCGGCGATGTCGGCCACCGGCGAGGGCATGCGCAACCTCGCGCAGACGTTGCGTCAGAACACCCCCGGGGGGCAGACCGGCGAGGTAGCCCAAACCGCGGCCCGTGCGCTCGAGCGCAGCGGCGCTTACCTCGAGCGCGCCGACCCCCAGATGGTGCGCAGCGACCTGGAGCAGATCATCCGCGATCACCCAATCGAGACGCTTGTAATCGGCCTTGGAATCGGCTTCCTACTCGGCAAGAGCCGGAGTTCACGGCGGGGCTACTATGGCTGACCTGAGAGCCCGCGCTGTCGGCGAGGGCCAGCCGCGCGACCAGGGG
>JAAXUL010001431.1 GCA_013336035.1 Chloroflexales bacterium | reverse complement strand
CCGCGCCGCAGCCTGCGCCCCCCGCGGCGGCGCCGCAGCCCGCGCCCCCCGCGTTCGGCGGCGGCACGCAGCCCGCCAGCGACCGCCAGGTGACGATCGGCCAGCTACAGCTCGACACCTGGCACCAGACGGCAATCCTCGGCGGGCGCTCGCTCAACCTTACGCCCACCGAGTTTCGCCTTCTGCTCTGCCTGGCCGAGCACGCCGGCCAGATGCTCTCGTACACCCAGCTGGTGCGCTGCGCCCAGGGCTACGAGGCGAACGATATGGAGGCAGGCGAGCTGATCAAGCCCCATATCCACCACCTGCGCCAGAAGATCGAGCCCGACCCTAGCGCCCCGCGCTATCTGCTTAATGTCCGCGGCAAGGGGTATATTCTGCAAATCGACTAGAGGGTCGCGATGCCCGGCGACACCGAGCTGATCTACTTCAACGGGGTGAACGCGACGCGGGGAGCGTACGCGCGTGAGCCCATGACCGTCGAGCAGCTCGCCGCGCTGATCAAGGGCGACCAGCCCGACCCGGCCCGGATCGAGCCTGACGCGGGGCAGCGGGCGCTGCTGAAGTATCGCGCGCAGGCGGGCGGCTCGTTCCGCGTCAAGGAGGGCGTGCGCGAGGATAGCCTCGCCTCGGCCGGGTGGGCCGTGGTCTTCCCCGCCCAGGCCGACTACAGCGCCGTCCGCGAGGCCCTGACGCCGCTGCTGCAGCTGCGCCAGGGCCAGGCCGGCGTGCTGTATCGCGAGTGCTTCGGCCCCGCCGCCGGCTGCCAGCCAAACGAGTCGGCCCGCGACTTCCTCAGGCGCCAGGGCGCCGCCACCAGCGGCGCGGTGGACCCGGCCCGCTTCCCCTACTATGTGCTCCTCGTCGGCTCGCCCGACGAGATCGCCTTCCGCTTCCAGTACCAGCTCGATGTGCAGTACGCCGTCGGGCGTCTGCACCTGGCCTCGCTCGAGGCCTACGCCAGCTACGCCCGCAGCGTGGCGGCGGCCGAGCAGGGCGAGGTGCGCCTGCCGCGCCGGGCGGTCTTCTTCGCCCCCGCCAACCCCGACGACCGGGCCACGGCCACCAGCGCCAGCGAGCTAGCGGCCCCCCTGGCCGCCGCGCTCGCCGCCGAGGAGCGGGCCCGCGACTGGCAGATCGACACGGTGATTGGCGCCGGGGCCACCAAGGCTCGCCTCGCCACCCTGCTGGGCGGCGCCGACACGCCGGCCCTGCTCTTCACCGCCAGCCACGGCGCCGAGTTCGACCCGGTGGACCCGCGGCTGCTGGCCCATCAGGGCGCCCTGCTCTGCCAGGACTGGCCGGGCCCGAGGGCCTGGTCGCACCGGGCCCTGAAGCCGGATTTCTATCTCTCGGGCGACGATATCGGCGCCGACGCGCGGCTGCTTGGCACGGTGGCCTTCCACTTCGCCTGCTTCGGCGCTGGCACCCCGCGCCTCGACGACTTCGCCCACCTGCGGGGCGCTAAAGAGCCGATCGCGCCGCACAGCTTTGTGGCCGGGCTGCCCCAGCGCCTGCTCGGCCACCCCAGCGGCGGGGCCCTGGCTGTGATCGGCCACGTCGAGCGGGCCTGGACTTACTCGTTCAGCGATAGCCACGGCTCGCGCTCGCTCGAGACTTTTGCCAGCTTCCTGCGGCGGGTGCTGCTGGCCGGGGCGCCCGTGGGCTGGGCCCTCGAGTTCTTCAACGACCGCTACGCCGAGCTGGCCACCGGCCTGACCGATGATATGGAGCAGCTGCGCTACCATGGGTCTGTGGACGAGCGGCAGCTGATCACGCGCTGGACCGAGCATAACGACGCTCGTAGCTATGTGGTGCTCGGCGACCCCGCCGTGCGCCTGCCTCTGTCTGGGCCCGACTCGGCGCCCAAGGCCGAGCGTGCCACTATCCCGGAGGTGCGATCCGTGACTGCTACGCCGCCGGCCTCGAAGCCCGCCGAGCCTCCTGCCGCCGCGCCGCCCCAGGCGCCCGCGCCGGCCTATCCCCCGCCAGGTGCGGCCTACCTGCCCCCGCCGCCCGGGTATGGCCCGCCGCCCCCGGTGGTGGTCTACTACAACTACTACGGGCCGCCCGG
>JAAXUL010000076.1 GCA_013336035.1 Chloroflexales bacterium | reverse complement strand
CCCAGACTGGCTCGTAGGCGATGACGAGGTTGAGGGCCTGCTCGGTGCTGAGGCCGGCAAGGCCGCCGGCCAGCTGGCCGCCGACGACGGCCTCGGCCTGGCCGGCGTCGCGCTCGGCCTTGACCTCGCCGACGCAGACGATCGGGCGCAGGCCGGCGGCGAGGGCGGCGCCGATCTTCTTGTTGACGCTCGCGTCGGTCTCGCCGAAGTACTGGCGGCGCTCGCTATGGCCGATGATCACATAGGTGCAGCCGACATCGGTGAGCATACCGGGGGCGATTGCGCCGGTGAACGCGCCCTGGGGCTCGGGATGCACATCCTGGGCGCCCAGGCTGATGGCTGTGCCGACAAGGAGGGGGCGGACGGCGTAGAGCGCCGTGTAGGGCGGGCAGACCAGCACCTCGCGGCCCTGGACCCCCTCGAGGCCGCTGAGCAGTCCCTTGACCAGGTCGACCGCCTCGCCTACGGTCTTGTACATCTTCCAGTTGCCGGCGATGATCGGCGTGCGCATGCGTGATCTCCCGGGGCAGCTGTGCCCCATCTCAGATGCGGATACCAAAGGTCAGGAGCAACCCGATCGCCACGGTCACCCCGAAGACCCGCCAATCCCAGGCGAGAACTTTGGCGCCGTCGAAAGGGCCGGCGGGGATCATATTGAAGAGCCCGAGCCAGGCGTTGATGCTGTAGCCGATGCGGCAGACATCGATCAGGCTCACGCCGAAGATGTCGGCCCGCGCGGGCAGGGTAAAGGCGCCGGCGAGGAAGATCAGAGCAAGGACGAGGTTGGTCGCGGGCCCGGCGAGCGCGATCAGGCCGCCCTGACGGGCGGTCAGATAGCCGCGGTGCCAGACGGCGCCAGGCGCAGCGACGAATATCCCAAGGAAGGAGATGGCGATCGAGATCAGCAGCCAGGCATTGTTGGCCACAAAGTGGGCCTGTGCGCCAAAGCGCCGGGCGACGATGCGGTGGGCCAGCTCGTGGAGCAGGAAGCCGATCCCGGTGGTCACGGCGGCGACGACCAGGGCGTACAGGAAGAACTGGTTGAGGATCTGGCCGCGACTGATATAGACCGCGAAGGCGAGAGAGGTGCCGGCCCAGGCTTTGAGTAGCTCGAGGTTATCGTTGCGACCTTGCAGGCTGACCTCATCGGTCGGCGTCGAGAAGATATCGCGCACAGCGCATTCCTGACTTCAGAGTGTCTGGCGTTTAGGCGCCTCCTCTGCATTGTAGCACAACGAGCCGGGGCCTCATTCGGTAACAGAACGGTCACCTACGCGTTCCCTCTATGCAACCGTCGGCCTCCTATACTCTGTCGTAGCGACGATTGTCGAACGTTAGCTACGGAGCCTGTGATGACCGCGACAGCATTGCACCACGACGTTATCCGCCGCGCTCAGGCCGCTGACCACCAGGCCCTCACCATAATCTACGAGCGTTTCGCGCCGGGGATCTTTCGCTACATCTACTACCGTGTCGGCGACGTCGACCTCGCCCGCGACATCCAGTCCGACGTCTTCCTGCGCATGCTCGAGGGCATCGGGCGCTACGAGGACCGGGGCTGGTCGATCGGCGCGTGGCTCTACCGGATCGCCCACGCGCGCACCATCGACGCGCTGCGCTACCGTGATCGCCACCCGTCGGCGTCACTCGACAAGTGGGATGCCGTGGCCGATGGGCCCGACGCGGGCCTCGACGGCGGGGCCGACCGGAGCGCCATGCTCCAGGCCATAGCGCGCCTCTGCGAGGCCCAGCGCCGCGTGCTGCTGCTGCGCCACGTCCACGGCCTGTCGCTTGAAGAGACAGCTCGCCAGATGGGCCGCAGCGTGGGGTCGATCAAGGCGCTGCAGCACCGCGCCCACGAGCGTGTCGTCCGGCTGATGAAGGATGAGATTGAGGTGAGGGGGTGAAGGCTTGCTGCGCTCGCCGGATCGGGAATCACCCAAGCGAGCGCTCACCGTCGCTTCAGCACATCCACTAGCTGCTCGAGCGAGAGCGTGGAGGGGACGCGGGGGGGCGCCTTGGGGGTGCCGCACAGCAGCAGGCGGTGGCTGGGGTGCAGATACCAGTCGGCCTGGCCGTCCACCCGCTTGAGGTCGCGGTAGATAGGCTCGAGGTCAACGCTCGAGCGGCGCTGGGCGGCGATGCCCATATAGCCGCGGCGGTCGCGGTAGGCGTAGAGCACCGCCCCGTGGCTGTAGGCCAGCTTGCTCGAGCCGCCGTCGTCGCTGGCCATCGCGATGCCCAGCCCCCAGCGGGTCTGGAACTCGAGGCGCCGGTTGAAGGCTCGCTCGAGGCGCAGGGCGCGCTGCTCGTGCTCGTACCAGGCGTCGAGGTTCGGGAGCATGGCCTGGGCGACGTGGAAGGGCTTGTTGGGGAAGAGGGCGTTGTAGCCCGCAATCAGGTCGGTGATGTTGAAGAAGACCGGCTGGCGACCCTGCACAGCCTCGGCGTTGTCGATGCGGGTTACCTGGTCGACCATGCGTCGCAGGGCCTCGTTCGAGGGCACGATGGCACGGCGCACCAGCTCGGCTGCGCTGAGCGTGGGGTCGGCGGTGTGGTGGTGGTCGAAGCGCCCCCCCCCGGTGTCGACGTGGATGATCGCCGGGTCGGCGTCGGCTGGTCTATCGTGGAGGGTGCGCCCTGCCGGGACGAACTCGAGGCTCGCGTCGGAAGCGCCACCGAAACGCACAAGGATCCAGATTGCGACCAGACAGTCAAGATCGGGCGCCAGATGGCCGACGATGACGGTTGGTGTAGCCAAGCGCGGTCAGCTCGCATTCTAGGTGCTGCCTCTATCTTTGAGGCTTCAAGTATAGCAGAATACCACTATAAGAGTCAATGCGTTTGGCATAAACGCATTAAGCAGCCCGCGGTGATTGTACCATGGCTGGCGACTATAGCGGCGCGGCCCTCAGCTCTCGCCGACGGCGTACGGGATCTGCTCGAGGCGGGTGATATGTCCAGCGGTGTCTAGCTCTACGGCGATCACATCGATGCGCCAGGGTATCTCGGCGGACATACCCGCGTGCTCCAGGTAGGCATAGGCGAGGGCCCGAAGGCGGCCGGTCTTGGCGGCGCCGATGCTCTCTTCGGGGCGCCACTGCCCGCCTCTACGCGTCCTGACCTCGACGAAGACAACTTGACCGTCTATCAGGGCGACTAGGTCGATCTCGCCGCCAGGGCAGCGCCAGTTGCGAGTGATAAGGGTGTAGCCGGCGCGGGCCAGATGTGCGGCGGCAGCGTCCTCGCCGAGGCGCCCGAGGGCGGCCCTAGCCGAAGGCATACTTGCGCCAGACATCGTGGCGTTCGAGCTCGCCGAGGAGGGCGAAGGCCACATACTGGGGCTGGCGGGGGGTGCATAGCAGCAGCATATTGGCCTGCTCAGGGGTGCGCCCGCCTTTGCGGTGGTTGCACTCGCGGCACGCGGTGACCACATTGTCCCAGGTCGTTAAGCCACCCTGCGAGCGGGGCACGACATGATCCATCGTGAGCTGCGCGCGGCCCGGCTGGGTCCCACAGTACTGGCAGGTCTCACGGTCGCGGGCGAAGACGCCCCGGCGCGAGCAGGGTAGTTTCAGCTTCCGGGGGATGCGGATGTAGCGTACCAGCCGAATAACTAGGGGTACAGCAAAGCTGAAGGCCCGCGCACGCAGCTGCGCGGCGGTAGCCTCAATAAGCTCGGCCTTCTCCTGCAGAAGCAGGATGACGGCGCGACGAACCGAGATGAGCTGGAGTGGCTCGTAGCTGGCGTTGAGGACGAGGACGCGCTGTCCCAAGGCACCCACCCCCTTCAAGAACCATCTGTACAATGTACAATAATGGCTCTTAGCACGGGGTAAAGGGCGTGCCCCCGGCTAGAGCGCTATACACCTGGCGCGGCTGGCGGAGGAGACCGCACGGATGGCCCTTAGCACTGCGCTTCCGCCGACCCCGCCGAGGCGGGCATCGACGCACGCACGGTACGCCCGTATGAAGACGCCGCTCCAATCGGCGCTCCGGGGGCGTAGGTGCTTATGTCGCCATTCGCCGATCATTGCCAGTCGAGCCTCCTGATGCGCCTCTGCGGGATTGTGAGGCGCGGAACTTCTAAGACACCGATATAACAGTAGCATAAATGGGCGCAGCTTGTCAAACGGGCCAACGGGCCAGGGCCAGGCGCGTTCAGCGGCGCGCCGCCTCACTCAGGATCAACCCGTCGATCAGCGGCTCGACCGGCGCCAGGTCGTCGGTGAAGGGCCGGTAGCGGGCCTGGTCGGGCGAGAATGCGCGCACCGGCCCGAAGCGGCCCTCCTCGAGGGCCCAGCGCATCACGAGCCAGAGGGCCTGGTAGCGGGTCTCATGCTCGATCAGCTGGCCGACCTGCTCGAAGTTGGCCCTGAAGTTGGCGGCGCCATCGCCTGCCGGCTCGCTCACCCCGACCAGGATCGCGTTCGAGAGGCGCGTGTCGATCACGTAGACCTCGGGGAAGACAGCGAGCATGGTCGAGGCTAGGGCGTTCACCAGCCGGTCGTCGCCGCTGGCGGGCCGGCCAGCATTGACCACGGCCACGCCCCGGGGGTTGAGCTTCGCCCGCACCTCGCGGAAGAACTCTACCGTGGTCAGGTGGAAGGGGATGTAGGGTTGGTGGTAGGCGTCCATACCGATCACATCGTAGGTGCGGCTCGTGGTCGCCAGCCAGTAGCGCGCGTCCTGGGCGTAGGTCGTGTAGTTGGGGTAGGCCGGGTCCAGATCCTCCATATCGAAGTAGCGGCGGCCGGCCTCGCTGATCGCGGCGTCGATCTCGACCGCGTCGATCACGGTGTCGGGGCCGTAGAGGGCGATGAACTGTTTGGGGATGCTGCCCGCCGCCGAGCCGAGCAGGGCTAGGCTGGTCACATCGTCGGGCTGAACCCCAGCGTAGACGTAGGGCGCGACGGCGAAGTAGTCCCACGGGCCGCCGTCGGTCAGCAGGTCGAGGGGGTTGCCGGTCTGGCGATACTTTAGCCGGTAGATCGAATGGATGGCCTGGCCCTCATTAAGGATGAGCACCCGCCGCGGGTCGACGGTGCCGCCGGCATAGCGCACCTCCTGGTCGGCGACCTGGATGTAGTTGTAGTCGGACTCGGACTCGGCCAGCAGGCGGCAGCCACGGCAGTCGGCGCTCTTCACCACACCGGCGACGGCGAGGTGGGTCGCAAAGAGGGCGGCCACGGCGAGGAGCATAGCCGCGGCGCGCCAGTCGCGCAGCCCGACCAGCGCGAGGCTCACCAGGAAGCCGGCGAAGAGGAAGAGGGTCGCGCTGCTGCCGATCTGCGGGATGAGCACGAGGACGGTGAGGAAAGTGCCAAGGATCGAGCCCAGGGTCGAGAGCGCCGAGATCATACCGGAGGTGCGGCCAGCCGCGGCGACGCCGGCCTCGACCTGCCGGAGGTGCAGGCGCACCGCAAACGGGCCAACGGTGGCCATCAGGGTCACCGGCGCGGCGAAGAGCAGCAATACCACGGCCAGGGCGCCCAGGAAGCCTCCAGCGGCCACGCTGCGCAGTGAGATCTGGGCGATCTGCAGGATGGGACGTGCCACCAGGGGGATGACGGCGCAGGCGAGGCCAGACCAGGCGATCAGCCAGTAGAGCAGCCGCTCGTCGGGGCGCCGGTCGGCCATACGCCCGCCCAGCCAGTAGCCGGCGGCCAGGTAGGCCAGGGTCATCCCGATCACCACGGCCCAGATTGGCTGCGAGGTGCCAAAGAAAGGCGCCAGCAGCCTGGGCATCACCATCTCGATGCCCAGGGTGCCCACGCCGGCGAGGAAGACAACCAGTAGTAAGAAGTGATCGCCGGGACCGCTTGGTCGCGCCATGGTAGGATCTCTCTCGCTTCACTCGCCCCGGTGAGTGCTCGCCCGCGTGATCCGCACTCAGCCCCTCGCCGGGCGAGCGGAGCGAGCCGTCACCCCTCGAGCGCAGCGAGCCTCACCCCCTCACTCAGATCGCGCCCAGGATCAGGTTGTGCAGAAGCTGGATGAGCAGCATAGCTACCAGGGGCGAGAGGTCGATCATACCCATTGATGGGAGGACGCTGCGTATGGGGGCAAGGATCGGCTCAGTGATCTCGCGCAAGATCTGGGTGACGCGCATATTGCCCATCGGGTCGATCCACGAGATCAAGACTCGGCCCAGGATGGCGAAGAGCAAGGCCTGAAACAGGAGGTTGATAAAGGTCACGATGAAGCCGTACATTGGGCTCCCTTTCACGCGTATTGGGGTGTCTGATTACGACTCAAGCCTGGCCCGCACCGCCGCGGCGTGGGCGAAGAGTCCCTCGGCCTCGGCGATACGTTGTGCGGCGGGGCCGATGCGGGCCAGGGCTGTAGCATTCAGCCCGACAAGCGAGATCACCTTGCGAAAATCATCTACATTTACGGGCGAGGCATAGCGTGCGGTGCCCTCCGTTGGCATAATGTGTGACGGTCCAGCAATATAGTCACCCAGCACCTCGAAGGACTGCTCGCCGAGGAAGACCCCGCCGGCGTTGCGGACCTTGCCGACGTAGGGCCAGGGGTCGGCCAGCAGCAGGCAGAGGTGCTCGGGGCCATAGTCATTGGCGAGATCGAAGGCGGTGTCGAGGTCGGACACGACCAGGATCGCCCCCCTGCGACTGACCGCATCGGCCGCCGCCCGCGCGCTTGTCTCGGGCAGGGCCTCGAGCTGCCGGCCCACCTCGGCCTGCACCGCACGGGCTAGCTCGCGCGAGGGGGTGAGCAAGATGGCGCTAGCCTCGACGTGCTCGGCCTGGGCGAGCAGGTCGGCGGCGGCGTAGCGGGCCTCGGCCTCGGCGTCGGCGATGACCATCGTCTCGGTCGGGCCCGGCAGGCTCTCGATATCGACTGCCCCGTAGACCAGGCGCTTGGCCTGGATGACGAAGCGGTTGCCCGGACCGGCGATCTTATCGACCCGCGGCACGCTGGCGGTGCCGTAGGCCAGCGCCGCGATCGCCTGGGCCCCGCCGACCGCGAAGACCTGGTCGACCCCCACGAGGTGGGCCGCGGCGAGGACGATCTCGGCCGGCAGGCCTGTGGCGCGCTGGGGTGGCGAGCAGACGACGATCTGCTCGACGCCGGCCACCCTAGCCGGCACCGCGGCGTGGATCAGCGACGAGGGCAGGGGCGCCGCCCCGCCAGGCACATAAATGCCCACCCGCTGCAGCGGGACCACCAGCTGGCCCCGTGCTCCTTCGACGCTGAAATCGACCCATGAGTTGCGGGCCTGCCGCTCGTGGAAGCGGCGGATCTCAGCCACGGCCAGCTCGAGGGCCGCGCGCAGGTCGGCGGGCAGGGCGGCGGCGGCGGCGGCCCAGCGCTCGCGGGGCACCTCGAGCGTCGTGGGGGCCACGCCGTCGAAGCGGGCGCTCAGCTCGCGCAGGGCCGCATCGCCGCCCGAGCGCACCTCGGCGATGATCTGGGCTACAGCCTGGGCCGTCTGGGTGTCTTCGTCGAGGGGCGCGCGCCGCAGCACGCCGGCCCGCGCTGCGGCAAGGTCGTCGATGATCGGGATGGTCATCGGGAGGGGCCTTTCGTTCAGCAGATGCCCACCCATTATACCCCCAAGCGGCCACGGTGTCTGCGTGGTCACCCGGCGTGAAACGTCGCGGTTACAGGGCCTGAAACCGCGCCATAGCGCGGATTTATGGCGATCAACGCTTGACAGTTACGATGCTATCGCGTATGATGGGCGCAGCTGAGTGTAAACGATAATCTGGCTGTTTCCGGGCGCATGTATGGCGCTCGCTGCGGCAATCTCCCCTCAGGCCGCAGGCATTCACTTTACGCGATTAGATGGAGCACCCATGAGCCAGCTACGCGGACGATGGGCAGGGGCACTGGTCCTGCTGGCGGTGATGCTGCTGACCGCGCTGCCGGCGGCACCCACGCAAGCCCAGGGCAAGATCTACTTCTCCCAGACCGGGCACTTCCTCGGCGGCGCGTTCCGCAGCTTCTGGGAGCGGAACGGCGGGGTCGAGATCTTCGGCTACCCCGTCTCTGAAGAGTTCTACCAGAATCGCGATGGCCGGGTGGCCCAGTACTTCGAGCGGGCCCGCTTCGAGCTCGATGTGGTCGGCAACACGGCCTATGTGAGCCTGGGCCTGGTGGGTCGCGAGTACCTGTCCGCCACGGGCCAGGGCTTCCCGCCGGTCGCCGCTGTGCGCGCCCCCGGCCTGCGCTTCTTCCCCGAGACGGGCCACACACTGCGCGGCGAGTTCCGCAACTTCTGGGAGCGGCGCGGTGGGCTGCCGATCTTCGGCTTCCCGCTCAGCGAGGAGTTCGTGCAGCGCCTCGATGACGGGCGCAACTATCTGGTGCAGTACTTCGAGCGCGGCCGCTTCGAGCTTGTGGGCAGCCGGGTGCGCCTGGCCACTTTGGGTAGCTATCTGGTGCCGTGCCAGCTGCGCCCGGGCCTGGCCGGCAACAACCCCCCCGCCGGCCCCGTCGGCGAGGGCGACCCGAAGAGCTGCGCGCAGCAGCCCAACACGGCCGCGCGCGCCTACCCCGACCCGGCCACGCCCGGCACTACCCTCGGCTTCGAGGCCCGCGGCTACCAGAGCGGCGAGCAGGTCAGTATGTGGCTCAACCTGCCCAACGGCACAGTGCGAGCCCTGCCCTATCGGGCCACGGCTAACCCTGACGGCGTGATCCTGGTCGGCTTCCTGACCCAGTCGCAAGACCCCATCGGCAACTGGAGCATTGTCGGCCAGGGTCTGCGGAGCGGGGCGGTGCGCGTGGCGACGTTCAGACTCGTGCGCTAGGGCTGCCCACAGCCGGTCGTACAGAAAGACGCCTCGTCGAGGCGTCTTTCTCTTGCGAGGCTGCCCGTTCGCGCCGCCTATGGCCGCGCCTCAAGGGTCAGCCGCACGTCCTCGGCGGCGCCCCCGGCACGTGTTAGGCTGAGGGTGATGGTATCGCCAACGGCGTGGTTCAGCTCGAGCAGGCCGATCAGCTGGTCGCTATCGGCCACGGGCTGACCGTCGATGGCTACGATAATATCGCCGCCCGTAGGCACCGGCACGCCGTTGACCTGCTGCTCGCCCTGGCCTGCCTGGAGGCCGGCCCGCGCGGCGGGGCTGTTGGGGCGAACCTCGGTGACCAGCACGCCCTGGCCAACGGACAGGCCCAGCTGCTCGGCCAGCAGGGTGTCGATCGGGAACATGCCGATTCCCATCCACGGGTGGTCATAGCGCCCCTGGCTGATCAGGGCCGGGATGACCCTGGCGACCGCGCTCGCGGGCACCGCGTAGCCGACGCCCTCGAACGAGCCGCTGCCCTGGCTCACCGCGATGGCCGTGTTGACCCCGATCACCTCGCCGTGGATGTTCAGCAGGGGGCCGCCCGAGTTGCCCGGGTTGATCGCCGCATCGGTCTGGATGATATTGGGGATGCTATAGGTGCCGAAGCTGCGGGTGGGGCCCCGCAGCGTACGGCCCATACCGCTTACCACGCCCACCGTCAGGGTATTCTGCTCGCCGAAGGGGCTGCCGATAGCGATGGCCGTCTGTCCGACCGCCACCGCACGCGAGTCGCCGAGGGGCAGGGGCGCGACGCCCGGAGGGAGCGCGCGCACCTTGATGACCGCCAGGTCGCTGTCGGGGTCGGTGCCGACCAGGTCGGCCATGACGGTCGTGCCGTCAGACCAGCGCACCTGGAGCTGCGTAGCGCTCTCGACGACATGGTTATTGGTCACAATGTGGCCCTGGTCGTCGTAGAGGAATCCCGAGCCCTGGCCGCGCGCGCTGTCGGGCAGCCCGGGGACATCCGGGTGGTCCGCGGGCAGCGCGCCGAGCACATCGATGCTGACTACGGCGGGGCTGGCCTGGCGGTACAGCTCTACCAGCAGGCGCTCCTGGCTAACCAGGGCGTCGGTCAGGTCAGGGGCGATCGTGGGCTGATGTGGGACGGGGGGCAGGGTTGGATCAGTGGGGCGCGGGGTGTGCGTTGTCGAGGTGGCGAGGGTCTGGGCCTGGGCTATTGAGGCCACCTCGGTCTGCATGGCCTGGGCAGTGGGGTCGGGTCGCTGGCCGGGCTGTGACCCGCCAAAGGCGCAGCCTCCAAGGGCCAGCCCGGCGGTCACCAGCGCAAGGAGACGTCGCATAGGTGTTTTCAGGGCTTCCAGAGAATGAAAGGCGCGAGCCGCATCATCATGATACTCCGACGACACGCGGCCACGCCCGCTCTTAATTAAGAGTCTGGTGAGACCGGCAGCAGCCTATGGTTGCTGAGGCCACATCTCGGGCCAGAGAGAGGTGGCGAGGAGCAGGCGCGCGGGCCATGGCAGGCCGCGAAACCAGCCGAGCGGTTGCAGGGGCGCGGCGGCGCTGTACTCGGCTCTGGCTCGGCCTGCCAGCCAGCGCGCCGCCCAGAGGCCGATCGTAGCCCCCCAGCAGCGGGCGCAGACGGCCACTGGCAGGCCGAGGAGCCTGATCGAGCGGTCGGGGGTGGGGCAGACGTAGGCGGCTAGCAGATCGCGTGCGAGCATACCGGCGCTGGCCGCCAGGGGCAGGCCCGTGACCTGGAATAGAGGAGCGATAACAGGCCCAAGGAAGAGCACCCAGAGCAGCGCGTCGAGGGGCCAGCGCGGCCAGACCTGGGGTGCGCTCGGCTCGTGAAGGGCAAGCGCTGTCGCCATCAGAGCTTCCTGACCTTCCACAAGATCCGTGGCATCATAGCGATCTTATCGCGCAGCCTCAGGAATGCGCGACAATTATAGGCATCGTAGTCATTCGCCGTAATCTTGTCAAGGATCCCGCGGTAGACCTGGCTGGCGGCGGCGACCGCGATGCGGCTATCGGGCGGTAGCAGGCCGATACCCGGCCAGCTTTCCTCATAGAGCTGATGGGCGCGCTCGATCTGGAAGCGCATCAGGGCCTTGAAGCGCTCGTCGTAGACGCGGGCCAGGATATCGTCGGCCGTGAGCCCGAAGCGCTTCAGGTCCTCCTCGGGGATGTAGACACGGCCGCGGCGGACGTCCTCGCCGACATCGCGCAGGATATTGGTGAGCTGCAGGGCCACGCCGAGCTTGATCGCGTAGGGCTCGGCGCCAGGGGCGTACCCGGTGATGCCCATGACCAGCAGGCCCACCACCGAGGCCGCGCGGTAGCAGTAGAGCCACAGATCGGCGAAGGTGGCATAGCGGTGGATTGTCAGGTCCATCGCCATACCGGCCAGCAGCTCGTCGACGAGGGCGGGGGCGAGGCTATAGCGAGTGCAGGTGTCGTGCCAGGCTACCAGGACCAGATTATGGGGCGCGGGCCGGGCGGCGCGGACCTGCTGCACCCAGGCGGCCAGGGCGCGGGCGGGATCGCTGGTGGCCATATCCACCGTATCATCGGTGGTGCGGCAGAAGGCGTAGAGCGCCCGCACGGCGCGGCGTGTTTCGGGGGCGAGAAACTGCGAGCTGAAGTAGAAACTCTTCGAGTGTTGGCGGATGATCCGCTCACACTCGGCGTAGGCCTCGGCCGTGGCCTGAGGCGGGTGGGGCGGCCACTCGTCGGCCCCGCTGGGCGAGAGGTCTGTCAGGTGAAACAGGAGCGCGATCTGCTCCTCAGCAGGGAGGGGCTGCGCGATAAGCTTACCGGCGGCGCCAAGCGCAAATGAGGGCCCGGAGTTTAGCGACACGCGGCTCTCCTTTAAACTCGGCACACAGCGCGCACAGACAGGCCATACGCGCCGGGCTGACGGCCAGGCGAGCGATACGAGGTTTCAGGGTTATGTCCGAACTCTTGGCCTGTGCACAGGCTTGTCGAGCATTGACCCCAAGTACCCTAGTAAAACAGCACGGGAATGTTCTATATGTTTATAATACGTGAATAAGTCACAGAAGGCAACTGCGAACTGTGCATTCGCTGTGCGTCTCGGCCGAGCGTTAAGCAGGGCAAAGCACGAGGGGTGGCTCTGATGCCACCCCTCGAATGCCTATGCGCCAAACCTGTGCGGGCGATGCACAGATTTACTGTGCGCTCTACCGGCTGTTGCCAAGAATATCGGCGACAGTATCGACGGCCTCCTGAGAGTCGCGGCCGAGGAACGTGCCGGGCATGCGCTGGGTGAGGATAGGGTTGAGATTGAAGGCCCGGCCACCGTAGCCAAAGATCGGCGTGGGCGGGGGCAGGGCGAGGATCGAGCGGCCGGCCTCGAGGAGCTGCGTGGCGGTCTCGGTCGTCGAGGCGGCGCATGCCACCAGATCGGGCTGGAGCTGGCGCACGGTCTCGATCAGGTCGCGCAGGGGCACCTCGGGGCCGAGGTAGATAACCTGCCAGCCGTGGCGCACCAGAAAGACTGAGAGCATCAGGGCGCCGAGGTCGTGCTGCTCGCTGGGGGCGCAGGCCACGAGCACGAGACCGCGCCCGTCGGTGATATTATAGGTGTTGAAGAGGCCCGAGAGCTTGCGCCGGATAAACTGGGTGGCGAAGTGCTCGGCGGTGACAGTGATGCGACCGGCGTGCCACTGCTCACCGATCTCGATCATCACTGGTTGCACCAGCTTGAGGAAGACTTCTTCCATGGGGTAGAGGGCGAAAGCCTCGCCGAGGATCTGCTCGGCCCTGGTCGAGTCGAAGTCGGTCAGGGCGGCGAGCAGACGGCTGTTGAGCCGCTCCCAGGTGTGGGGCTCGGTGTCGACGGCGGTCGAGAGCCACGAGAGGTTTGACTCGTTGCCGTCGGTCATCAGGGCGATGGCCTGGCTGATCGTGAGCCCCTCGGCAGTGCGGTCTCGGAGCCAGCGGATTGTCGCGATGTCGCGCTCGGAGTAGAGGCGGTGCCCGCCCTCGGTGCGCTGGGGTCGCGGTACACCGTAGCGACGCTCCCAGGCGCGGAATGTGTCCGCAGGCACGCCGGTCTCTTGTGCGACTGCCTTCGTGTTGTAGCGCGGCTTGTCCGAGAACTGGGACAAGAAGTGTTGCTGAGCCATGGCTGGCCGCCTTCCCGGTGGGTCTCAGGTGAATGGGTTAATTATGTACGACATGCAGCAGCAATTCTGATGCACGAGCTAGCTCTGTTTATACAATGTAATTGTATCACGTTGCACAAACACTGTCAATGGAATGCACAAATGATTTTAAGGCTCTGGCATGCGAAATAGCCATGTGCCGGCCTGCGAGTTATAACGCATTTTGCCGATTGCCTGAGCAACGTGGAAACTGGTCGAGACACGCCACTTGCCACAGGATGAAGATCGGCTATAGTTAGGGTATGCGCGCGCTCATCACCGGCATCAACGGCTTCGTCGGCAGCTATCTCGCCGAGTATGTGCTCGCCCAGGGCCGCTACGAGCTCTGGGGCCTCACTCGTTCGCCTGGTCGTCTCGCCCCCCACCTCGCCGAGCACGTCACTGAGGTTCACGCTGACCTGAGCGACGCCGAGGCCACAATGCGGGCCATGGTCGCCGCCAGGCCTTCGGTTATCTACCACCTCGCTGGCCAGCCGTTTGTGCCCGAGTCATTCCGCGACCCCGCCGCCACACTCAGCACGAACACGCTCGGCGCCCTGCACATCTTCCTGAGCCTGATCGAGCTGCGCAGCCCCACCCGCGTCATTGTCGTCGGCACCAACGAGGAGTACGGCAAGATCACCGAGGATGATCTGCCGATCAGCGAGCAGACGCCCCTGCGCCCGGCTAACCCCTACGGTGTCAGCAAGGCCGCCCAGAGCCTGCTCTCGCTTCAGTACCACCTGAGCCACGGGCTCGATATTATCAGGGTGCGGCCCTTCACCCACATCGGGCCGCGCCAGAACGAGCGCTTTGTCACTGCCTCGTTCGCCCGCCAGATCGCCCGTATCGAGCTTGGCCTCCAGCCGCCGATCGTCCAGGTTGGCAACCTCAGCGCGCGCCGCGACTTCACCGATGTGCGCGATATGGTGCGCGCCTACGCCCTCACGGTCGAGCACGGCGAGCCTGGCGCCGTCTATAACATAGGAGCGGGCCAGGCCGTGATGATCCGCGATCTGCTCGATATTCTGCTCGAGGAGAGCACCGCGCGCGTCGAGGTCCGCCTCAACCCCGAGCTTATGCGCCCGATCGATATTCCCCTCGTTGTCTGCGACGCCACCCGCCTGCACGAGCGGACCGGGTGGAAGCCTCAGATCCCTCTACGCCAGACCCTGCGCGATATCCTCAACTACTGGCGCGACGCGGTGCGGCGCCAGGAGGCCCAGTCGTTGTAGGCTGTCGTCCTGACTAAATAATTCGTCACCCAATAAGCATCCGCTGTTCAGTCACTTGTACTGGCCTTCGGGTAAGATATTAGGCACAGGCGCTCTCTGGGCGCAGGTTGTATAGTGTTGTGCAAGTACTTTTAGGAGCGCGCATGAAAGCCGTGATCCTTGTCGGTGGCCTGGGTACCCGTCTCCGCCCACTCACCTGCAATACGCCCAAGCCCATGATCCCTCTGGTCAACCAGCCCTTCATCGAGTGGATGCTGTTGCGCCTGCGTGACCAGGGCATCAACGAGGTGATCCTGGCCGTCCAATACCTCGCCGACCGCTTCCGCGCGACCCTGGGCGATGGCTCTCGGCTCGGGATGAAGCTGCATGTCGTCGAGGAGCCCGAGCCTCGCGGCACGGCCGGGGCGGTCAAAAATGTCGAGCACCTGCTCGATGGACCGACCTTCATCTTCAACGGCGACGTGATGACCGACCTCGACCTGCAGGCGATGCTCGCCTTCCACCGCGAGCGGCAGAGTAAGGTCACCATCTCGCTTACCCCGGTCGAGGACCCGACTCAGTTCGGCCTGGTCGAGATGGATACAAACAATCACGTCAAGCGTTTCCTCGAGAAGCCCCGCGTCGAGGACATCACCACCAACTTGATCAACGCCGGCACCTACATCATCGAGCCTGATGTCTTTCGCTACGTGCCCCCTAACCAGTTCTATATGTTCGAGCGCGGCCTCTTCCCGGTCGTCCTTCAGACGGGCGACCCCATGTACGGCTTCCCCTCGCGGGCTTATTGGACCGACATCGGCAAGCCCCAGACCTACATCGACGTCCATCACGATATTCTGATCGGCAAGGTCAAGTACGGCTTCCGCGGCACCGAGATCGCCAACCGGGTCTGGCTCGAGGGCGACGCCACAATCCACCCCTCGGCCCAGATCGTCGGCCCGGTGGTGATCGGCGACGGCACCGTGGTCGAGCGGGGCGCCCGGATCATCGGCCCGACCGTCCTCGGCGCGCGCTGTCACATCGGCCCCGACGCCAGCCTCGAGGGCGCGGTCCTCTGGGACGACAATACAATCGGCGAGGCCGTGACCCTGCGCAACTCGGTGCTCGGTCGCGGCAACAGCATCGGCCCGAAGACTTTCATCAGCGACGGTGCGATCATCGGTGACGACTGCAGCTTTGGCCCCGAGAACCGACTGGAGCGCGGCATCCGCATCTGGCCCGGCACGGTGCTGGGCGAGAAGGCCATTTCGTTCTAGCGAACGGGCCCTCACCCCAATCCCCGCTCCCGCATTGCGGAGCGGGG
>JAAXUL010001430.1 GCA_013336035.1 Chloroflexales bacterium | reverse complement strand
TCTCGCCGCGCTCCTCGAGGATGGGCGCCCCCTTGAGGCCCATGCCGAGGCCACGGCAGCCCTGGCCCTCAACCCGCGCTCGGCCGCGGCCCGCCTGCACCTGGCCGGCGCCGAGGAGAATCTCGGCACCGCGCCCGAGCAGATCGAGCTCCATCTGCGCGCCGGGCTCGCCCTTGCCGCCACGCCCGCCGACCTGGCCGCCCTGCGCTGCGCCCTGGCCGCCCTGCTGATCGGCAGGGGACGCGCCAGCGAGGCGCAGCAGGCTCTCGCTGGCGCCGAGGCCCTGCTCGCCGCCTGTCCGGCGGCCCAGCGGGCCGGCCTGCACTTCCAGCTGGGCGATCTGCTGCGCCTCAGCGGCGACCACGACCGGGCCCGCGACCACTTCAGCGCCAGCGAGACCCTCGATCCACAAGGACGCTACGCCGCCGCGGCCTGGCGCGCCGCGCGAAGCTAGCGGGTCACGGTGTGTTCGGCGGTGCCATTCTGTAATGCCTGGCCGTGATTCCGTGATTCGTCCGGAATCCCGCATCACGCAGGCTCACGGCGCGACGTCGAGGGCCCCGTAGTCGAGCGGGTTGGCGTTCACCCACCTGCCGCCCTGCATGACCCAGACCTGGTAGTCGAGATGGGGCCCTGAGGCATTGCCGGTTGAGCCGATAAAGCCGATCAGGTCGCCCCTGGTGACTACCTGATCGTCGCTTACAGCGAAGCGGGCGAGATGAGCATAACCTGTTCGATACTCGTCGTTCGTGACCCAGATATGGTTGCCGGCCGGTTTGCTGTTAGGTGTCGTCTTGATGATGCCGCTGTGGGTGGCATAGACAGGCTTATCCCTGGTGCCTTCTGGGTCGGCGACCCCATCGCCATTGCCATCGATGGCAAGATCGACAGCGCCCCAGATCTCGGCGGGGGCGTGAGTGCCGACCCCGTAGCCCTGGGTCATGACCGTGCCCGACACCTGGAGTGGGTTGCCGTAGGGGCGCGGATCGCCGGGCAGGCCCCGGCCCCGCTGCATTGGCTGGGTGATCCCGCTCAGGCCGCTTGCTGGTGCCACTGCGCCCTGGCTGCCCCAGGCGCTCGTCCGCGTCGGGCCGCCACCAGACGCGCCCAGCCAGATCACCCCGATGCAGAGCGTAGCGATGACGATCAGCAGCACGCGGCCCAATCCCGAGCTACCTCGCCGGTCGTACATGCTATGGCGTCCCTTGCGTGCGCCACTCGTCGACCATCGTCTGCACAACGTTGATATAGCCCTGAACATCGTTCTCGACCGAGGGCGCGTAGACCGGGATGATGTCCGCGACGGTCTTGTGGCCGCGTCCCTTGAGATACTCGACGTCGATCAGGCGATACCAGTCCTCGATCCCGTCAGACCAGGATGGGTAGTCACGAAAGCGCCCGTAGCAGGTGGCGTAGCCGGCGCAGATAATATTGCCGATGTTGTGGGTCGTGCCGCCATCGGCCTTGAGGCCCGCCCAGGCCTGGGCTGTGCCCGCCGCGCTCTCGTGGACGAAGAACGCGATCGCGAAGGCCGGGTCAATGCCGTACCGGAGCCCGAGGTTGTACCAGATCTCTCCGGTGCCCGCGGCGGGCGAGCTGTACAGGGCGAGGATGCGGTCGATCTGCCTGGCGCTGATGCTCGGCGGCGCGCGCAGCACATAGTCGCCGGCCGGCCTGGCCTGACCCGCGAAGAGGGCGCGGCGCTCGCCCGGGAGTCTGCCGCTCAGCAGGCTGTCCCAGCGGCTTAGGTCGCGAGCCTCACCCCCGCCCCAGAGCGTGCCCAGGACCAGCACACTTGCGAGAAAGATGACACCCATCCAGGCCCAGTGGCTCATGCTCATTGCGGGGGGCGCCTGCGGAAGGTAGCCGCCAAAGCCGATCTGGCCGCGGGCCCCCGCCTGACGCTCGAGCCGATCGAGGTCGGCCATGGGGTCGCCTAGGCGCGCGCTGGCGTGGCCCGCTCGCGCAGCCGGCGGCTCGCTCAGCTCATCGAGCGGGGCGGGGCGCAGCTCTCCATGCCGTGGCGCGGGGCGCTCTTTCGTGACGACCCGCCCGGGCGCCGGTGCTGCTGCCGCGC
>JAAXUL010001429.1 GCA_013336035.1 Chloroflexales bacterium | reverse complement strand
CGATCTCTGCCCTAGCTGTAGGGCAGCTCTCGAGGCGGCGGTACTCGATCTCTTTATCGACGCCGAAGATCGCCTCCTCGAAGCTGAGGCGCAGGTTATAGCGCAGGTCGGCGCCGCGCTGCGGGCCGCGCTGGGTGCGCGGGCCGGCGGCGGCTCCGCCGAAGAAGGCGTCGAAGATCGTGCTGAACGGGTCGGCCCCGCCGAACGGGTCGCCGTAGGCGCCGCCACCGCCCATCCCGCCGGGCGCGCTATGGCCGAAGCGGTCGTACATCGCCCGCTTCTGCTCATCGGACAGCACCTCGTAGGCCTCGTTGATCTCTTTGAACTTGGCCTCGGCGCCATCGTCTTTGCTGACGTCGGGGTGATGCTGGCGTGCCAGCCGCCGGAAAGCCTTCTTGATCTCATCCTGGCTGGCCGTGCGGCTGACGCCAAGCACCTCGTAGTAGTCGCGCTTCGCGCCCGTTGTCATAGAGCCACCTCTGGCGTGGAACGGTGCGGCCAGGGAGGGCCTGGCCCTCCCTGAAACCCTCCCACGGCTGCGTCAGCCGCTAATCAACCTTATACTCACCCTCGACGACGTCATCGCCCTCGGGCTTACTATCGGCGGCGGCGTCATCGCCCCCGCTTTCGGCCGCATACATCGCCTCGCCGATCCTCTGCATCACCACGCTCAGCTCAGACGTCCGGTTGCGGATCTCCTGAGCGTCCTCGCCGTCGAGCGCTGTGCGCACGGCGGTCACCTTATCCTGAACCTCAGTGCGCGTGGCGCCGTCCACCTTGTCGCCTGACTCGCGCAGCGCGCGCTCGGCGCTGTACACCATACTATCGGCGGCGTTACGGGCCTCGATCAGCTCGCGCCGGGCCTTATCCTCCTCGGCGTGGGTCTCGGCGTCGCGCACCATCTGCTCGATCTCTTTATCGCTCAGGCCCGACGAGGCGGTGATCGTGATCCGCTGCTCTTTCGCGGTAGCCTTATCCTTCGCGGTCACGTTGACGATGCCATTGGCGTCAATATCGAAGGTGACCTCGATCTGGGGCATGCCACGGGGCATCGCGGGGATGCCGGAGAGCTCGAACTTGCCCAGGCTCTTATTGTAGCGCGCCTCGGCCCGCTCGCCCTGGAGCACGTGGATCTCGACGCTGTTCTGGTTATCGCTGGCCGTCGAGAAGACCTGGCTCTTACGGGTCGGGATTGTGGTGTTGCGCTCGATCAAAGGCGTCATCACGCCGCCCAGGGTCTCGATGCCCAGGGTCAGGGGGGTAACGTCGAGCAGCAGCACGTCCTTGACCTCGCCGCCGAGCACGCCGGCCTGGATGGCCGCGCCCACGGCCACGACCTCGTCGGGGTTGACCGAGCGGTTAGGCTCCTTGCCGAAGAGCTTGCGCACGGCCTCCTGGATGGCCGGCATGCGCGTCTGGCCGCCGACCAGGATCACCTCGTCGATCTGGGCCTGCTTGAGGCCGGCGTCGCTGAGGGCCTGGCGCACCGGGCCCATGCTGCGCTCGATCAGGTCGCCCGTCAGCTGCTCAAGCTTCGCCCGGCTGAGCGAGATATTCAGGTGCCGGGGGCCCGTCGCGTCGGCGGTGATGAAGGGCAGGTTGACCTCGGTCTGGCCGACGGTCGACAGCTCCATCTTGGCCTTCTCGGCGGCCTCCTTGAGGCGCTGGAGGGCCATGCGGTCCTGGCGCAGGTCGACCCCGTTCTCCTTCAGGAACTCGCCGGCCAGCCAGTCGATAATGCGCTGGTCGAAGTCATCGCCGCCGAGATGGGTGTCGCCGCTGGTGGACTTCACCTCGACCACGCCGTCGCTCAGCTCGAGCACCGAGACGTCGAAGGTGCCGCCGCCCATGTCGTAGACGACCACCGTCTCGTCCTTGCCCTTCTTGTCGAGGCCGTAGGCCAGAGCCGAGGCCGTGGGCTCGTTGACGATACGCAGCACCTCGAGGCCGGCGATCTTGCCGGCGTCCTTAGTGGCCTGGCGCTGGCTGTCGTTGAAGTAGGCCGGCACGGTGATCACGGCCTGGGTGACAGGCTCGCCAAGGTAGGCCTCGGCGTCGGCCTTGAGCTTCTGCAGCAC
>JAAXUL010001428.1 GCA_013336035.1 Chloroflexales bacterium | reverse complement strand
TGGCGGGCGCCCTCCTCGGCCGGGGCGGGCGCGCAGCAGCCGGGCGCCTTGTGGCGCGTCAGGGGCGGCAGCCGGCCGTCGGGCAGCAGCACGAAGTTGCCGTGGAACGAGCACATGGCGTGCTCGCCGCCGGGCGGGGCGAAGCTCTCGGCGCGCAGCAGGCCGCCGGTCTGGGCCTCGATCGCCCGGATCACCTCGGGGATGGTGATGCGCGCCTCGTCGCCCGGCGGCTGCGGGTAGCGCCCGAAGTAGCTGATCGGCTGGAAGTGGACCCCGCGCACGGCGGGCATGCGCGCGAGGGCGAAGCGGATGATCGCGCCGATGTGGTCGGTGTTGACGCCGGGGACGAGGGTCGGCACCAGCACCACGCCGAGGCCGGCAGCGGCGCAGTGCTCGATCGCGGCCTGCTTCTGGGCGAAGAGCGGGCGCCCGCGCAGGGCCTGGTAGCTGGCGTCGTCGGTGTCGTCGAACTGGAGGAAGACCGTCGCCACGCCGGCGGCGCGCAGGCGCTCGGCGTACTCGGGCTCGCGGGCCAGGCGCAGACCGTTGGTGTTGACCTGGAAGAAGCTGAAGCCGAGCGCGCGGCCGAGGGCCACGATCTCCGGCAGGTCGTCGCGCACGCAGGGCTCGCCGCCCGAGAGCTGGATGTTGAACGGCCCGCCCGTGTCGAGCAGGCGCCAGAACCAGCCCTCGACCGTCGCCAGGTCGGGGTCGCGGGGCGGGTGGCCGCCGGCGTCGGCGAAGCAGACCGGGCACCGCAGGTCGCAGCGCTGCGTGACCTCGAGCAGCACGCAGCACGAGTGCTGCTGGTGCTCGGGGCAGAGGCCGCAGTCGAAGGGGCAGCCGCGCGTCACCCGCGTGAGCGGCGCGGCAGGGAAGCTCGGCGCCTTGGGCTGGACCCAGGTGGCGAGGGCGGGCGGCCCGCGCCAGATCACCGTCTCGAACAAGCCGTGCTCGGGGCAGGCCTTGCGCAGGTAGACGTCGTCGCCGCGGGCGACGCGCTGCGCGGGGATGCGGGCGAGACACTGCGGGCAGACGCTCTCGGTCTCGGCGAGGACCTGATTATCGACAGTCATTGCTGGCGCCTATCCGCTTAGATAAGGCTTCGCTGCGCGAGCGTCTACTTTACAGTTTGGGAGGCGTGGAGGGCGAAGCCCTAACCACCCTTTGCGGGGGCCGCAGGCCTCCGCGCCCCGGCCGCGGGCAGCGGCTGAAAGCGTAACTCGGTTACGAACATATCTTAGAAGCCCTCGCCGGCGAGGTCGAAGCCGTGCTCGACCAGCAGCTCCTTGCACTTCTGGAGCGTCTCCTCGACGATGCCGGGGCAGCGCGTGAGCTGGCTGCCCATGCCGTCGCCGAGGATCTGGATGCAGTCGATGCCCCCGTACTGCTCGCCGAAGCGCGCCTTGAACCACTCGACCAGCTCACCGATCATCAGCATCAGGCGCAGGTCCTCCTGCTCGTCGGGCGCGCCCTTGCCGGCGTAGAGGCCGAGCAGGCAGGCGCCGCCGCTCAGGGCGCCGCAGTTGCCGCCGGTGAAGCCGATGCCGCCGGCCAGGCCCTGGATCGCCCGCACCAGGTCGGGGTTCGTCTTCCCCAGAAGCTCCATCCCCTGGAGCATCAGGATCTGGCTGCAGAAGAAGCCCTGCCGCCCGAGGGCGATCGTCCGGCTTGTGTCGTCCATCGTCGCTCCTCCGCGCCTACACGGGCCGGGCGATGAGCAGGAAGTAGCCAGGCCGCGCCCGCGCGACGGCGATCTGTAGATCGAAAGGGTCGACCCCCGGCGCCGCCGTCCACAGGCTGACGGTCGCGCGGGCCGCTGAGCGGCAGGCCAGGTCGCGCAGCGCCTCGCTGTGGTCCTCCCAGAGCTGCGCCGCGAGCCCGTGGGCCGCCTGGTCCCTCTGCTTCGCCAGCGCCGCCCTCTGCGACTCGAGCTTCGCCATCGCCCAGGACTTCACCGGCCGGGCCCGGGAGAGGACCATCGCCCTCGGCATCGCCATCGGCTCGGGCTACCTCTTCCCCACGACCTTCGAGCACGAGGTCTTCAGCGACCTCACCGGCGAGCGGGGGGTCCTCATGGG
>JAAXUL010001427.1 GCA_013336035.1 Chloroflexales bacterium | reverse complement strand
GAGGTCGAGCCCATGCTCCAGGGCGATCCGTCGGGCCAGGGGCGTCGCCCGCAGAGGCCTGGCGCCGGGCGCTCGCCGATCGGCCGCTGGCCACGGGTGGGCGGCGGGCACGAGCCGGCAGATCGGCGCGCCGGGCTCCACCGAGGTGCCGACCGGCGCAGGCTCTGCCAGCGCCCCCGCGGCCGGCGCCGGCAGCAGCACCTCGGCCCGCTCCGTCAGGACGATCACCAGGGGTGCGCCATATCCCAGAGCCTCGCCCGGGGCCGCCAGCCAGCGCAGCACGCGCGCCGCGCCTCCCGGCAGCTCGGGCAGTCTTATGTCGAGCATCATCGCTCTATGCCTCCACACCCGCTCATCCGCGAGCAAGGCGAGCGCTCACCCCGACTTCGCCGCCTCGGCCCAGAACGCGTCAACCTTCTGCTTAAGCAGGGCGTGCTCGGGGCAGGCGAGCCGCGCGTCATCCTGCAAGATCCGCTCGGCCTCGCCGCGGGCGACATGCAGCAGGCGCGTGTCAGCCAGGCGGGCCACCTTCAGGTCGGGCGTGCCGCTCTGGCGGGTGCCGAAGAACTCGCCGGGGCCACGCAGCAGCAGGTCGATCTCGGCCAGCTTGAAGCCATCGGTGGTCTGCTCCATCGCCTCGAGGCGCTGCTTCGTGATCTCGTTGTCGTCCTTGTCGCTGATCAGGATGCAGTAGCTCTGGTGCTGGCCGCGGCCGACGCGCCCGCGAAACTGGTGCAGCTGGGCCAGCCCGAAGCGCTCGGCGCCATCGATCACGATCGTCGAGGCGTTCGGGATGTCGATCCCCACCTCGATCACCGCCGTCGCGACCATGATGTCGAACTGGCGGTCGCGGAAGGCCACCATCACCTCGTCCTTCTCGCGCGGCAGCATCCGCCCGTGCAGCAGGGCCACCCGCAGGTCGGGGAAGACCTCGGACTGCAGCCTCTCGTACATCTCCTCGGCCGAGGGCAGGTCGACCTTCTCGCTCTCCTCGACCAGGGGGCAGATCACAAAGGCCTGGCGACCCTTCTCTATCTCTTTGCGCATATGGCGGTAGGCCTTATCGCGCTCTGCCTTGCGCACCCAGCGCGTCCGGATCGGCTGGCGCCCCGGGGGCAGCTCATCCAGGATCGAGGTGTCGAGGTCACCATAGATCGTCAGGGTCAGCGTGCGCGGGATCGGCGTGGCGGTCATGACCAGCATATGGGGGTTGAAGCCCTTGTTGCGCAGACGCTGGCGCTGCTCGACCCCAAAGCGGTGCTGCTCGTCCACCACGACCAGCCCGAGCGAGCTGAAGCGCACATTGTCGGTGATCAGCGCGTGGGTGCCCACCACTAGATCGACCTCGCCGCGGGCGACCCCCTCGAGCACGCGCCGACGCTCCCTGGCGCCCAGGCTCCCCGTCAGCAGGGCCACGCGCACGCCCTGGCCGCCCATATCCTCCTCCTCGGTCATGCCGAGCAGGGCCTTGATCTCGGCCAGGCGGGCCGCCTCCTCCGGGTCGAGGCGCTCTTGCCAGCTCGCGCCCTCGGCGTCGCGCTGGGCCTGGCGGGGCACGCGCACCCTGCCCAGCAGCTGCTTCAGCCCCTTGTAGTGCTGCTCGGCGAGGATCTCGGTGGGGGCCATGATCGCGCCCTGGAAGCCGTTGCCGATCGCCTGCGCCAGGGCCGCCGCCGCCACCACGGTCTTGCCCGAGCCCACATCGCCCTGCAGCAGGCGGGCCATCGGGACGGGGCGGGCCATATCGGCGAAGATCTCGCCGAGGGCCCGCTGCTGGGCCCCGGTCAGGCTGAAGGGCAGGATGGACTGCAGCTCGGCGTGCAGCTCGGGCAAGTGGCTGATCTGGTAGCCCAGCTCGCCCTGCCAGAGCAGCTTGCGCTGCACCACGCCCAGCTGGATGAAGAGGAACTCGTCGAAGCCGAGGCGGGTGCGCGCCCGCTCGAGCTGCCCCTGGTCGTCGGGGTAGTGGATCTGGGCCAGGGCCTGGCCGAGGGGCAGCAGGTTGACGCGCGCCCGCGTCGGCTCGGGCAGGTGGTCCGGCACCTTCGGCGCCATCAGGTCGACCAGGGACTTGATCGTCTTG
>JAAXUL010000075.1 GCA_013336035.1 Chloroflexales bacterium | reverse complement strand
TTCCGCAGAGTGAAGCGCCCAGCGAAGAGCTCGAGCGCCTCGCGCGCGAGACGCTCGAGGCGCAGGCCGGCACAGCCGACCCTGTAGGCGCGCGACGACGCTGCCAACGCGTGATCGAGATCTACACCGCGGGCAACGTCGAGGACGCGCGCGATAACTTTCACGCGGCCTGGGTTATGATCTGCGGCGAGTCACAGGCTCACTATAGTCTGGCGCGCATGTTCGCGCGGCGCGCAACCGAGCTTGGCGAGGCCCGGGGCTGGACGCTGCGGGCTATGGCCTGGGATCGCTGGCTCGTCGCCGGGGGCAAGCCCCAGCGCTTTGGCACGCAGATCATCAAGCAGAACGGGCGCTGGTCCCTCGGGCCGGTCGAGCCCGAGGTGAGCGACCTCGAGCGGGCCCTCTTCGCCGTGCCGCCCCTCTATGTCCAGCGCCAGCGGGCCGAGCAGCTCCAGCGTCAGGAAGGGAGCTAGGTCGCGCAGGGGAGGGGGATCAGTCGCCCCGCGAGTCTTCCTCGTGAGCGGGGAACTGCAGGCCCGTGAAGAGCTGCTGGAGCAAGTTGCGCAGCTCCTGGACTTGGTCTTGCGAGAGCGAGCGCATGCGGCGGCTGACGCGCGCGTGGTGGCGGGGCTTGATCCGGCGCAGCTTCTCGGCCCCGGCCGTCGTCAGACAGATCAGGCTCACCCTGCGATCCTGGGGGTCGGGGCGGCGCTCGACATAGCCCTTGCTGATCAGGCGGTCGACGATGCCGGTGAGATTGCTGTTGTCACAGAGCATCCGGGCGCTGAGGTCGCTCAGGGGTACGCCATCGGCGTTGGCGTAGTTGAGGATCATGAACTGGGGGACGGTGAGCTCCTCGCTACGCAGGTCGTAGCGATTGTACATCTCCATCATCGAGTTGATCTGGCGGAGCAGACTGTAGGCTTCGAGCTCAGGACTGGCCTGGTCGGTGTTTGGTGTGTCGGGCTGCATGCTCATGGCGCGTTTCCTGACTTATATGTGCGCGCCTGCTGTGAATTGACGCACACGTAGCCGGCGCCCGTGTCCCTGTGCCGAATGTCGCTCGGCGCCAGATGTTGGCACCAATATAATTCCTCTATACTTCATATATAACACGTAGCCACCAGTATGTCAACCGCACGTAGAACGAATGCACAGGAAATCAGTGCAAAGCGTATAGGGCCATAACCTATGGTAGGCTCGACCTCTTCTGTGCCCCGCTTCGACCGCATCGTCTCGCTGATCTTCGTGATCCTGATCGGCCTGGCGGTGATCTTTCTCATCGACGGTAACCCGAACACGCTGCGGATTGTGCTCGGCGGCGACCTGCCCACGGTCACCCTGTCGTGGTTCCTGATCGCCTCGCTCACGGTGATCACAAGCGCGGGCGCCGATCTGCTCGTCCGCTCACACCCCCAGATCCATAGCCGGCGCCTGCCGATCATCAACCTCGGCTTTGTCCGGCTCGAGGTGGCACCGTCCTTCTGGGTGCTGCCGTCGTTTGGCGTGATCGGCTCGTTCGCCTTCTTCCGGCTCTTCAGCAATGTGCTGCAGGGCGTGGCCTTCGCCCTGGCCCTGGCGGCCGCGGGCGGCTCGCTGCTGACGGTGCTGTTGGCCCAGCACTACGCCCTCGACCGGAACCCGACGACCAGCCAGCGGGCCCAGATTGTGCTCCAGGCCGTCGGCTATCTGCTCGCCTTCGGGGTATTCAGCGCGGTCTACTACGCGCGCTACCGCACGCTCTACTCGGCCACGCTGATCGGAGCCGCGGCCACGCTGATCGCCTATGCCCTGCTGGCCTACACGCCGCGGGCCGGCGCCTTCACGCTGTCGCTGCTGGTGGGCCTTACGCTGGCTGAGGCAACCTGGGCGCTGAACTACTGGGCGACGACCTTTCTGATCGCCGGCACGGTGCTGCTGGTGATCTTCTATCTCGCCGTGAGCCTGCTGCAGCATCAGGCCGCCGGGCGGCTCCAGCGTCGGCTCCTCGTCGAGTATGGGCTGCTCGGTGGGGGCCTCTTTGCCGCGATCGTGTATGTGACGCTGACGCTCTAGCGATGTGCCCTGGGGGCTGTGCCCCGGCATATTGTGGCCTTTCTGTGGTTGCCCATGGGCACCCTTTCTGCTACACTACAGGGTGCATTGGCCCCCCGCCCCATACGTGCAGGCGAGACACCGTTCCTCTAGATCCACACACCGGCGTCGCGCCCGTGAAAGGGAGCAGCGTGAAGCGATCTGTCGACCGGTGGCCCGTGCGTATCAGCGCCCACGTGGCCTTCTTCAGCTATCGCTGGCTGGCCTGGGCGGCTGCTGCTCTGGCGTTGACGCTGCCCGGCCTTCCTGTTGCAACCTTGCCCCGCGACGCGGGTCTCCTCCTTCTGATCGGCGTGATCAATGTGGTGGCTACGGCTCTGGCCCAGGGCTACGTGCGCGTCGCCCGCCAGCGCCCCGCGACGATGCTGCTCGACCTTGTCGCCGGGGCGGCTGTCCTCTGGCTGAGCGGCAGCCGATCACTGCCCTTCTTGCCCTATGCCATGGCTGGGCTCGTGCTCCCCGCGCTGCTCTTCGGCTGGCGCGGCGCCCTGCTCGGGTCGCTCACCTTTCTTGCGCTCGACTATGTCGGCATAGCCCTGCTCAACCCCGAGGTCAGGTCCACCCTTGGCGCTCCGGGCCTGCTCGCCCGTGCTATCACCCCCGCGGCCTTCGCCGGCGCCTGGGCCGCCCTTGCTCACGTGCTGACCCGCGCGCCCGCCGCGGCCGGCGGCCAGATCGCCCAGATCGACCTCGCCGGCGCCGAGCACTCTGCTCATGACGATGACCACACTCCGGGCCAGCCGCAGACGGTGCGCCTGGCCGACCGCGCGCGCCCTCAGCCGACCGCCACAACGCCGGCTAACCTGGTCTCTCCTGGCCCTCTGGTGCTCACACGGGCCGCCGAGCAGCGCTCTGACCCCGCCCACCGCCTCCTCTATGATCTGACGCCGACCCCTGATCTGACCCTCGCCTCGGCCCTGGAGCAGATCGGCGCCTCCGCGGCTCGCCAGGGCAGCCTCGAGGTGCGCGTCACCTGTACCGGCTCGCCCAGGCCCCTCAACCAGGCCCAGCATAGCGTCCTTATGCGCGCCGCCCACGAGGCCCTGCTCAATGTGCAGCAGCACGCCCGCGCCCATAGCGCCCTGCTGACGCTCAGCTTCGAGAGCGCCACGGTGGCCCTCGTTATCCAGGACGATGGCGTAGGCCTGCTCGACGGCACCTACGAGCGCCCGGGCCTCCACGCCCTGCGCGCTATCCGCTATCGCCTCGCCGAGCTCGAGGGCCAGCTGGCTGTCTTCGAGAGCGAGAGCGGCGGCGTGACTGTCTGCGCGACTCTGCCCCTGGAACATTGAATTCCGATCTCCAGACTTGCCCCTTCCCTCCCCAGAGGGTATAATCTAGCCTATAGCGAACTGGGGCCACCCGCCCAGCAAGGTCGGGCGGCCCTCTTAGTGGAAAGACCCAGGCATGACGGCGCGCTCGGCGCTGCGCACGCTGTGTATCCTTGGGGCGGTCGCCCTGATCGGCTACGGCATCATCCAGCCGGTCGAGGCAGAGGTGCGCTGGCTGCTCTGTCTCTGGGCCGCGGCGCCCCTGATCGGGCTGGCCGCCTGGCTCAGTGCGCCCTCTAGCCCCCGTAGCATCCCGCGGAGCGTCGCCAATGTCGGCATCGTTATCCTGATGGGCTTCGGCATGCTAAGCCTGCAGCTCCTGCGCCAGCAGGTGGTCCGCGCCGACGCGATCTACTACTATGTTGCCGTCGGCTCTGATGGCAGCACGACCAGCAATGTGCGCCCCGTCCTCGACTCGCAGCGCGTCCTGCGCGGTAGGATGATCGACCGCCACGGAGTTGTCCTGGTCGACAGCGAGGCGGTCGGCGGCTTTGGCCGGCGCACCTACCCCCTGGCCGATCGCTACGACCCCGCGGCCTTCAGCAATATCACCGGCTTCTTCAGCACCCGCTACGGCCAGAGTAGCATCGAGTCAACCTACGCCGAGTATCTCAACGGCCAGCGCGGCAACGAGTGGGATCGCCTGCGCGAGCGCTTCCTCGGCGGGACGCCTCGCGGCAACGATCTGACCCTCACCCTCAACGCCGAGCTGCAGGCCCGCGCCGCGGCGGCCCTTGGCGGCCGCACGGGCTCGGTGGTCGTCCTTGACCCTCGCACCGGCGCGGTCCTCGCTATGGTTAGCGCCCCCGGCTTCGACCCGCGCGGCCTCAGCTTTGACCCTGGCGCCGAAGACTGGGAGGCCGAGAACCTGCGCGTCAGCCAGTACTGGGACCAGCTGGTGGCCGATGGCTCCGGCCAGCCGTTGCTCAACCGCCCCGCCCAGGGCCTCTATCCGCCCGGCTCGATCTATAAGACGGTGACGGCGATCGGCGTGCTCGAGAACCAGGCCGCCGGCCGCCCGAATGATATCACCTGCCCCGAGACCTACACCCCCCAGGAGGGCGCGCCACCCGTTGTGAACGCCGTCGCGGGCCTGGCCTCGCTGACGGGCACCCCCTCGACCCTCGAGCGGGTCTACGCCTACTCGTGTAACACCGCCTTCGCCCAGTACGCGACCCGCCTGACCGCGGACCTGGTGATCGAGACGGCGCGCCGCTTTGACATCATGTCGCCCCAGCGCGCCGACGCCAGCTATAGCGAGTTTACCGACTTGCCCACGGCGCAGAGCCTGGCCTATGTAGACCCGGGCTTCCTGAACTACCCGCGGGCCCTCGCCGACACCGGCTACGGCCAGGGTCAGCTGCTGGTGACCCCGCTCCAGATGGCGATGGTGGCCGCGGCTGTGGCCAACGATGGCGTGATGATGCAGCCCTATCTGGTGCAGCAGGTGACGCGCCCCGACGGTGGGGTGATCCAGGCCCACGCGCCCAGGGCGATCCGCACGACGATGACGCGCGAGACGGCCCGCACGATGAAGGCCAATATGGGCGCGGTGGCCCAGTACGGCTTCGGCAAGAGCGTAGATGACTACACGCCCCCTGGTGTGCCTGTCGGCGGCAAGTCGGGCACGGCCGAGCATGTGCCGGGGGCGACACCCCACGCGTGGTTCATCGCCGTCGCCCCCCTCGACGAGCCCCGCTACGCCGTGGCGGTGATGATCGAGGGTGGCGGCGAGGGCAGCGGTGTCGGGGCCGAGCTGGCGGGGCAGGTGCTGGCCGCCGCGTTCGAGACGGAGTAACATGTTCGCTCACCGCAAAGACGCAGAGCGCGCAGGCCCTGGCCCGCTACGTACACCACGCCTGGGGGTGCGCGCCGCGCGCCCCCGGTCGGCCGCGGGGCTGCGTCAGACGGCGATCCTGGTCGGCGCTCTGGGTCTGACGGCCCTGGCCCTGGCCGCCTGCGCCACGTCGCGCTCTGCGCCCCCCGCGCGCCTGGTCAGCACCCCGATCGCGGTCGTGGCCGGGCTGACGGCCGCCCCCGCGCTCCCTGAGCCGACAGCGGCCGCTCTCGCCCCGACCAGCACCACGCCGAGGCCGGCGGCCGTCGCCACGCCCCCGCCGAGCCCCTCTGTGCCGCCGTCGCCAACGCCTATGGGCATCGAGGTGCGCCGGCAGATCTTCACCGAGGTCTGGAAGACGATCAGCGAGCACTACCTCTACTCCGACTTCGGCGGCGTCGACTGGGACGCCGTGCGGGTCGAGTTCGAGCAGCGCATAGATCAGGCGCCGACCGACGAGCGGTTCTACCAGCTGGTCTCCGAGATGGTGGCCCGCCTCGGCGATGACCACTCGCGCTTCCTGCCGCCCCAGGCCGCGCAGCGCCAGGACGAGCTGAGCAGCGGCCGAGAGGAGCAGGTGGGCATCGGCGTGGTCGCCCTGCCCCTGCGCGACGCCCTGCTCATCCAGCACGTCTTCCCCGACAGCCCGGCCCAGCGCGCGGGGCTCCGCTCGCGCGATCGCATTGTCGCCATCGACGGCGCGTTCTACGCCAGCGCCGACATCCAGGGCCCCGAGGGCAGCCAGGTGCGCCTGACCGTGGTGCGCCCCGGCGCCGAGAGCCGCGATATTGTGATCACGCGGCGCCGGGTCGAGGGCCGGATCACCCCGATGGCGCGCCGCCTGACCGGCGATATCGGCTACCTGAGCATCACGACCCTCTGGGTCAGCGATATGGATCGCCAGGTGAGCGCGGCGCTCGCCGATGTCGCCGCGCCACGCCCCCTGCGCGGGCTGATCCTCGACCTGCGCAGCAACCCGGGCGGCTGGCGCAGCGTGCTCACGGGCATCCTCGGCCACTTTATCAGCGGCGAGGTGGGCAGCTTTACCAGCCGCAAGGAAGATACGCCCCTTGTGATCGAGCCGGGCGCCCGCCCCGATCTGCGCGGCCTGCCCCTGGTGGTGCTGATCGATGGCGGCACTGCCTCGTACGCCGAGCTGATCGCCGCCGTCCTCCAGAGCCGGGCCGGCGCGGTGGTGGTCGGCGCGCCCTCGGCGGGCAACACCGAGACCATCTACTCGTATGAGCTGACCGGCGGCGCGCGCCTCTGGGTGGCCCAGGAGGGCTTCCGCCTCGCCGAGGGCGCCGATCTCGAGGGCGTAGGCGTGTATCCCGATATCGCCGTACTCGATGACTGGACCCGCTTCAGCGAGGCTGAGGACCCCGGGATTCAGGAGGCCTTGCGCCTGCTCAGCCCGAGCGCCGGAGGCAAGTGAGGCGCGCCGCGTGTTCTGTACTGTGTCTGAAATAGTGGGGTGGTAGCAGCGATGCATCATGAGGCGATCGAGCGGGCGGCCGAGCTGGTCGCGCGGGCACGGCGGGTGGTGGCCCTGACGGGCGCGGGCTACAGCAAGCCCTCGGGCATCCCCGACTTCCGCAGCCCCGATGGGATCTGGACCGTGAGCGACCCCTCGGAGGTGGCCTCGCTACGGGCATTCCGGCGCGACCCCGACGCCTTCTACAGCTGGCTGAACGGCCTCCTGGGGCCGATCCTGGTCGCCCGGCCCAACCCGGCCCACCTGGCCCTGGCCGAGCTCGAGCACGCCGGCCGGCTGTCAGCGGTGATCACCCAGAATATCGACGGCCTGCACCAGATGGCCGGCTCGCGGCGCGTCTACGAGCTGCACGGGCACCTGCGCAGCGCCACCTGCCTGTGGTGCGGGCGCCAGGTGCCGGTCGAGCCGCTGCTGCAGACAGTGCGGCGCGGCCAGGCGCCCCACTGCTCGTGCGGCGGCCACTTCAAGCCCGACGTGGTGCTCTTCGACGAGATGCTGCCCCAGGGGGTCTTCTGGCTGGCCCACCGCGCCCTCGAGGAGTGCGACCTGCTGCTGGTCGCCGGCACCTCGCTCGAGGTTGCGCCGGTGTGCGACCTGCCCCTGGTCGCACACCGCCGTGGCGCGAAGATCGTGATCGTCAACCTCGACCCGACCGATCTCGACGCGCAGGCCGACGTTGTGATCCCCGATGATGTGGCGACCGCCGTGCCGGCCCTGGTGCGGGCGGCCATTGGCGACCCCGTCGCCTGGTAGGGCCCGCCCAGCCTACGATCGCCCCCTCCCTCATCAGCCCCATGCCCGATGGGCGGCTCGGCCCATCGGGCTATGATGCATGCGTTGCATCAGTTGCCACCCCCGGAGGGCGCCGTGTCCGCGATTGTCGCCGAGCAGCTCGCGAAGGTGTTTCGCATCCCCCAGAAAGACCCCGGAGTCGTAGGCGCCCTCAAGGCCCTCGTGCGCCCACGCCACGCCGACAAGGTGGCCGTTGACGGCATCAGCTTCAGCATCGAGCCTGGCGAGGTGGTGGGCTACATCGGCGTGAACGGCGCCGGCAAGTCGACCACGATCAAGATGCTTACCGGCATCCTCGAGCCGACGGCCGGCACGGTGCGCGTGCTCGGCCGCGACCCCCACCGCGACCGCGTGGCCAACGCCCGCAACATCGGCGTCGTCTTCGGCCAGCGCACCCAGATGTGGTGGGACCTGGCCCTGCTCGAGTCGCTCAATCTGATTGCGAAGATCTACGAGGTGCCCCCGGCGCGCTACAGGGACCTCCTCGACCGCTTCGCCGAGACCCTCGAGCTGAGCGAGCTGCTAAAGGTGCCGGTGCGCAGCATGTCGCTTGGCCAGAAGATGCGCGCCGAGCTGGCGGCGACGCTCATCCACGAGCCGGCGATCGTCTACCTCGACGAGCCGACGATCGGGCTCGACCTGCTGGTGAAGGAGCGCATCCGCGAGTTCATCAAGCAGCAGAACCGCGAGCGCGGCACCACCGTGCTGCTCACCACCCACGACCTCGGCGATATCGAGGAGCTGTGCCGGCGGGTGATCATCATCGACGGCGGCAGGCTGATCTACGATGGGCCGATCACGACGATCAAGGCGCGCTTCGGTCGCTACCGCACGATCACCTTCGACACGGGCGGGCCCATCCCTGTCGAGCTGGACCTGCCCCACGGCGCCGAGGTCAGCGGGCGCGAGGAGCGCAAGCTGGTGCTGCGCTTCGACCGTGGCCTGGCCTCGGCCAGCCAGGTCGCCGCCAGGCTGATGGCCCAGGTCGAGGTGGCCGACTTCTCGATCAGCGAGCCCGACCTGGCCGGCATCGTCAAGCAGATCTACGCCGGCGGCCTGGCCGAGCAGCCCGAGGAGGTGGCCCTGTGCTGAGCACGCTGCGCAGGCGGGCGGCCATCTATGCCGGCATCGCCGCGATGGTGCCGAAGAACTTCCTGGCCTACTCGATCTGGGTCTGGGTCGAGCTGTTCACCCAGGTGCTCACCATGGCGATCATGACCTTCTTCTGGAGGGCCGTCTTCGCCGGCGCCGGCAGCGCGACCATCGGCGGGCTGACGCTCCAGCAGATGATCAACTATGTGCTGATCGCCCAGATCCTCGCCCCGATGCTCGAGAGCCGCTTCATCCTGGGCATGAACCACCTGCTGCGCGAGGGCCAGATCGGCGTCGAGCTGCTGCGCCCGGTGGACTTGCAGGGCCGCTACCTGGCCGAGAACCTGGCCGAGCTGGCCACCGATATGGTCTTTAAGGCGCCGCTGCTGTTTGTGGCCTGGCTACTCTATGGGCTAGAGCTGCCGGCGAGCCCGCTGCGCTGGCTGGCCTTCCTGGCGGCCCTGCTGCTCGGGCGGGTGATCTTCTTCTGCTTCAACTGGCTGTTCGCCAGCCTGGCATTCTACACTACCGAGACCTGGGGCCTGTCGGTGCTCTACGAGGGCATCGGCAAGTTCTTCAGCGGGGCCCTGCTGCCGCTGACCATCTTGCCGATCTGGCTGCAGGCCATCGCCGCCGCCCTGCCGTTTGCCCAGGTGCTCTTCGCCCCCATCGCGCTGCTCACGGGTATCACGCCCCTGAGCGAGGCGCCGCGGGTCTTTCTAGTGCAGCTGGCCTGGCTCGCCGGCCTCGCCGTGGTCTCGCGCCGCGTCTTCGGCCGGGCCCTGCGTAGGGTGACGGTCCAGGGGGGATAGACATGCCGCGCTATATCAGGCTCTACTGGGCCTTCCTGCTCAACCGCCTCAAGATCCTGATGGAGTACCGGCTGAACTTCCTGATCGGGGCCTCGTCGACCCTGGTGCTTGAGGCGACGAGCCTGCTGGCGCTCTGGGTGGTGGTGCGCCAGGTGCCCGACCTGAACGGCTGGACGCTCGACGAGATCCTGCTGATCTACGGGCTGCTGGTCCTGGCGAAGTCGATCAGCCATATGTTCGCCGACAACCTGTGGACGCTGGGGTGGGCCTACATCAGGTCGGGGCAGTTTGACCGCTTCCTGGTGCGGCCGATCGATCCGCTCTTTCACCTGCTGGCCGACCGCTTCTGCCACGACGGGATCGGTAACTTCGTGATCGGCTCGGCCCTGGTGGCGAAGGCGTGGGCGGGCCTGGCCATCCCGGTCACGGCCCTCAACCTGACCTACCTGGGCCTGGCCGTGCTGAGCGGCGGGGCGATCTTCATCGCGCTGAACCTGATCACGGCGGTGAGCGCCTTCTGGATCACCAACTCGATCCCGGTCATCCTGGTGGTCTTCAACACCAGCGAGTTCGCCAAGTACCCCCTGGCGATCTACCCGCGCGCCATCGGCATCCTGATGACCTGGCTCATCCCCTACGGCTTCGCCTCGTTCTACCCGGCCAGCTACCTGATGGGCCGCGACGTCGGCGCGGTCGCGTGGCTCGGCCCGCCAGTGGCCGTCGCCCTGGGGTTTGTCGCCTACCGGTTCTGGCAGTTTGGCCTGCGGCACTATGTGGGGAGCGGGTCGTAGGGTGCCGCCCAGGGCGGTGATGGGCGCGACAAGGCATTGACCGCGCCCCCACGCCAGCATACAATAGCGGCGTTGTCGCACTCTGCCAAGGGGGCGGCCGCTGGCCCACCGCGCAGTACGGAGTCACTCGTGAACATTCGCGATGCCATTATCGCCGTCGTCGGCGGCAAAGAGCTGACCCAGGCCGAGTCGGCCTCGGTGATGGAGGAGATCATGACCGGCGAGGCCACGCCGGCTCAGATCGGGGCCTTCCTCACCGCGTTACACCTGAAGGGCGAGACCGACGCCGAGATCGCCGGCATGGCCGAGGTGATGCGCCAGAAGGCCACCCCTGTGTATGTAGACGGCCCCGTGGCCGACACCTGCGGCACTGGCGGCGATGGCTCGCACACCTTTAACATCAGCACCGCGGCGGCCTTTGTGGCCGCCGGCGCTGGTCTGACTGTCGCCAAGCACGGCAACCGGGCCATGTCGAGCGTGTGCGGCAGCGCCGATGTGCTCGAGGGCCTGGGCGTGAAGATCGAGCTTGACGCCGAGGGCGTGGCGCGCTGCCTGCGCGAGGCCGGCATTGGCTTTATGTTCGCCCCGAAGTTCCACCCGGCGATGCGCTTCGCCGGCCCGGTGCGCCGCGAGATCGGCATCCGCACGGCCTTCAATATCCTCGGCCCCCTGACCAACCCGGCCCGCGCGCGCCACCAGGTGCTCGGCGTAGCCTCGGCGCCGCTGGCCGAGAAGCTGGCCCGCGCCCTCAGCCGCCTGGAGACCACCCACGCCCTGGTTGTCCACGGCGACGGTGGCGTCGATGAGCTGAGCCTGAGCGGCCCCAATCTGGTCTTCGATGTGCGAGCCGGCCAGGCGCCCCGGCGAATGACGATAGCCCCCGCGGACCTGGGCCTGCAGTGGGCGTCCCACGAGGCCCTGCGGGGCGGCGATGTGGCCACCAACGTCGCGATCGTGCGCGGCGTCCTCGACGGAAGCGACAGGGGCCCCCACCGCGATGTGGTCCTGCTCAACGCCGCGGCCGCCCTCGTGGCGGGCGACCTGGCCGCGGATATGGCCGCCGGGCTTGTCCAGGCCCGCGCCAGCATCGACGAGGGCCGGGCCCTCGCGCGCCTCGGGCGGCTGGTGGCCGCCAGCAACGCCGAGTAGTTGGCCGCTTGTGTTCGGCGGTGCCATGCCGTGATCCGTGATCTGGCCTGGTCACGGATCACGGATCACAAAGGGCCATGACGACCATCAGCAGCGATATACCAGGCGCGGCCCCCCGGCCCACAGCCTCCGAGGACGAGATCCGGCTCGAGCGGCTGCGGCAGCGCCGGCGGAGCTACCGGCTCTGGCGGCTGCTGCGGGCCAACCTGCGCGACATCGGGATCCTCGGGCGCCAGGCCTGGGTCTCGCTGGCGAGCCTGGCGGCCCTGCTCGTCGGAAGCGCCCTCTACCTCTACCTCGTCTACTTCCCGCGGGTCTGCGCTGCGTCCGGGGTTCGCTGCGGCCCCGACGGCGATCTGGCCGCCTCCTTCTATCACACAATGCTGCTGCTCGTGTTTAACGCGCAGTCAGACTTCCCCCAGGATCTGAGCGGGCGGCTGATTTTCTTTGGCGTGCCGCTCTTCGGCCTGTTCTTCCTGCTCCAGAGCGTCGTCGACTTCGCGCGGCTGCTCTTCGACAAAGGGGCCCGTCGCGAGGGCTGGCAGATCTCGCTGGCCAGCACCTTCAGCGACCACGTGGTGGTCTGCGGGATCGGGCGGGTCGGCTACCGCACTGTGCTGCAGCTCCTCGATGTGGGGCACGAGGTGGTGGCCGTCGATAGCGACCCCTCCAGCGAGTTCGCCGCGACGATCATGGCCCTGAAGGTGCCCTTCATCGTCGGCGACGCCCGCGACCCTGATGTGCTGCGCAGCGCGGGCGTGGCGCGCGCCCGCGGCCTGGTAGTCGCGATCAGCGATGATCTGAAGAATGTCGAGGTGGCCCTGACGGCCCGCCGCCGCCGCCCCGAGCTGCAGACGGTGCTGCGCATCTTTAATCGCGAGCTCGACCGCAACCTCGAGCGCAGCTTCGGGCGTAACTCGGCCTTCGGCGCGGCGGCTCTGGCGGCGCCAACCTTCGCCGCCGCCGCCGTGAGCCGCGAGATCGTCCACGTCCTCAGCCTGCCCGAGGGCCTGCTGGCCCTATCGGAGGTGACCGTGGCCGCCGACAGCAAGATCTCGGGCTTCGGGACGGCCCTCGAGCAGAGCTACGGCGTGCGGATGCTGCGGCTCCGTGACGCCAGCGGGCGCGAGCGCAGCCGGCAGTTTATGTCGCGGCTCGAGGCTGGTGATGTCGTGCTGCTGCTCGGCACGCTCGCGGCCCTCGAGCGGGTGCGCGTCGACAATGAGGCCGGGGGCAAGGTCCGCTTTCTGGCCCCGGGGCTATCGCCGCAGCGCCCGAGCGAGCGCATGAATACAGTGATCGTCTGCGGCCTGGGCAAGGTTGGCGCCGCCGTGGTGCGGCTTCTGGCCAGCCTCGAGCTTCAGCCCAGGCTGGTGGCTGTCTGTCAGTCCGACACCTCGCCGCGCGTGCTGGCAGAGCTCGAGGCCCAGGGCGTGCCCGTGTTTCTCGGCGATGCCCGCGACCCGGCGGTGCTCGAGGAGGCCGGGATCGCCCGGGCCTACGCGGTGGCCGCGCTGTCGGGCGATGACCTGACCAACCTGCAGGTGGGCCTGACCGCCCGCAGCATACGCCCCGAGGTCCATCTGGTGCTACGGGTCTTCAGCGACGTGCTGGCCGAGCGGCTCTCGGCCCTCTTCGGCATCAACACCGCCTACAGCACCTCGGCCCTGGCGGCGCCCACCCTGGCCGCCGCGGCCGTGCTGCGCGAGGTGGACCACGCCTTTGATGTGGGCGAGCGGCTCTTCGTCACCGCGACTGTGAGCGGGGGCGATGGCCTGGCGGGCCGCACGGTGGCCGAGATCCGCGATCAGACCGAGAGCCTGGTGATCGCGCTGCGGCGCGATGGCCTGGCCTACACCCTGCCGGGCCTCGAGATGCCCATCGCGCCCGGCGACGAGGCCGTGCTGCTGGCCGAGCTCAAGGCCCTGGCCCGCCTGCGCGCCCAGATCGGTGGCGCGTCGAGCGCGCTATCCTCGCCCGCTAGAGCCCCGCGGCGCGCCGGCCGGCCCGCCGCCCGTGCTGAAGGAGATTAGGAGCGATGGCTGAAGAGACGATCCTGACGAAGATTCTTGCGCATAAGGCCGAGGAGGTGGCGCGGCAGCGCGCCAAGCTGCCCCTGGCGGCGCTCGAGGAGCGCGCGGCCCGGGCCCCGGCGCCCCGCGGCTTCGCGGCGGCCCTGCGGCGCCCGCCGGCCACCGCCCTGATCGCCGAGGTCAAGAAGGCCTCGCCGAGCCGCGGCGTGCTGATCGAGCCGTTCGATCACCTGGCCCTCGCCACCGCCTACGCCGCCGCGGGCGCCGCCGCGATCTCGGTCCTCACCGATGGGCGCTTCTTCCAGGGCAGCCTGAAGTACCTCGAGGCGATCAGGCAGCTTCCTAATGTCCCCCCTGTGCTGCGCAAGGACTTCATCATCGACCCCTACCAGGTCTACGAGGCCCGCGCCTATGGGGCCGACGCCCTGCTGCTGATCGCCGGCGCCCTCGACGACAGCGCTCTGGCCGAGCTGCTGGCCCTGACCTATCGCCTGGGCATGGAGGCCCTGGTCGAGGTCCATACCGAGGGCGAGCTCGAGCGGGCCCTGGCCGCGGGCGCGCCGGTGCTGGGCGTCAACAACCGCGATCTGCACAGCTTCCAGACGACCCTCGCGACGACGGCGCGCCTGGCCCGTCTGCTGCCTCCTGGCCCGGGTCGCCCGATCCTGGTCAGCGAGAGCGGCATCTTTACGCCCGAGCATGTCGTAGAGGTGCGCTCGTACGGCGCCGACGCGGTGCTGGTGGGCGAGGCGCTGGTCACGGCCCCTGATATCGGCGCTCTGGTACGGGCCCTGGCCGAGGCGTAGCGCGAGGGCCTGGCGCTGGAGCTCGAGCCCCATGCAACCTCTGGTTCAGTCGGCGCGTACAATGAGCATACGCGAGAATCACCGGACGATTACCGGAGGACTGACATGATCTGCGCCCATTGTGGAGCGACGAGCGATGAGGGGCAGCGCTTCTGCTATAACTGCGGGGCGCGGCTCGTCGAGCAGCCGCAAGTTGCCACAGCCCAACCTGCCGGCTCGCTGCCTGTGCCGCCCCCCGTTCAGCCCGCCGGCCAGTACCAGATGCCCGGCCAGTACCAGATGCCGGCGCAGTACCAGCAGGCGCCTGCCGGCTACGCCCCGCAGGTCATTCCGAACAGCAACATGGCCATCGCCAGCCTGGTGTCGGGCATCCTCGCCTGGGTCGTCGTACCCTTCATCGCGGCGATCATCGCCATCGTGACCGGCCATATGGCCCGCAGCGAGATCCGTCAGTCGGGCGGGCGCCTCTCGGGCGACGGCATGGCCGTCATTGGCATGATCCTCGGCTACGCCCAGCTCGCCCTGATCGCCCTCGGCGCCTGCTTTATGCTCTTCGTGATCGTCGCCGCCTCCTGATAATAAGCCCGCGCGGTATGCAAACAGGGAGGGCCACTGGCCCTCCCTGTGCGATTCTCTGCTGGCGCGGGTCGCGCGCCCGGTTACGGCCTGGCGAAGACCTGCGTCCAGTAGTAGCTGTAACCATAGGGTCCGGGGAAGGTGTCGTCGGCCTCATAGATGTAGCCGATCCCGATCTCGGTGAAGCTACACCTGAGGATGTTGGCCCTGTGGCCATCGCTGTTCATCCAGCCCTGCATCACGGCGTCGGCGGTCGCATACCCGGCGGCGACGTTCTCGCCGGTGTAGCTCCAGCTGTAGCCGGCCCTGGTGACCCGCTGCGACGAGCTCGAGCCGTCGGAGCCCGTATGGCTGAAGAAGTTGTTGCGCGCCATATCCTCGCTGTGGGCCTGGGCGGCGTCGGTAAGCTTCTGGTTGAAGCTCAGGGGCCCGCAGCCGGCACTGGCCCGCTCGCTATTGACTAGGGAGAGGACCTGCTCGGCCATCTCGCGCTCGGCGGCAGTCTGGGCGCTGGCGGGGCCGGCAAGGTAGGCGAGGTAGGTCTTGTAGGTGGCGGCGGGGGTGATGGGCTGGGCCTGCGCGGAGCCGATGCCGAGCAGGGAGGCGATGGTGCAGACTACGATGGCGGCGATGATGGCAGATATGTATCGCATGATGGTGGGGTGGTAAATTGCTAACGTGAAAATAGGCGGGGCAGCGGCCGTCAATCAGCCGCAACCGCCATCGGTTCCAAGGTGACGTTGTAA